>CAZSHY010000041.1:6643-9342 GCA_964607125.1 uncultured Pseudomonadales bacterium
TTACTCATTGTTTGGTTTCTTATTTTTTAAAGATGCGAGTTGGTGGAATGCAGCAACACTGTGGATGCCCTACTATGGTTTCTTCGGACTCGGCTACTTAATTTATAAGCAGTCGCTGAAAATCAAAACCTGGATGGCCTTAGTTTCAGGACTACTAGGCGGACTTGGCATACTCGTGGGCAGTTATATAAATGTGAAGATGGTCGGGCAAGAAAATTATCTTCTGTGGCATAACTCAGGGGGTGGTACGCAATACTTCGATGAATACTTAACACCTTTCGCCATTGTATTAAGCTGTTGTGTGTTCAGTTTAATTCTCAAATTAGAATCAAAATTATTTTCAGGTAAATTTGGTCAGCTTATAAACGTATTTTCTCAATATAGTTTTGGTATGTACGCGGTACATTCATTTGTTTTGCAACAAATAGAGCATAATCTTAGATTTACTACACAAGGTTATTCCGGGTCCCTGCTTGTGTTTATGGGAATAAAGCTGAGTATGGCCATTTTGGGGTCATTATCACTAGCTTGGATACTATCAAAGGTGCCGCTGTTATCAAAAATCTCAGGTACAGCAGTCAAGTAAATTAAAGCTCATACTCGGAGCATGGCAATTTGGTTTCTGGTGCAGCATAGATGTAAACATAGGTATGAACATTATTTGAAGACTTTATTTGATGAAGTGGTGCTTCTGGTAGTTGTTGATTAGTCACTAAGTATCCAGTCATATCCTTGAGCGCTGCGGCGCAGCCTACAGCAGGTAAACTGAAGTCTTTAGCCCAAATAGAGCCGAGTTCCACTGTGTGCTGAAACCCCGATGCCTCTAACTCACCCAAGACTGCTTGCTGCTGATATTTTGTAGGATCCATCTGGGTATAAAAAGCGTAAAACATAAGCGGATCTGAGTAGAAGGGTCTAATTACCACCAGCGAGTCGGCCGGAAGGGTTTGGATATATTTATACAGCTCTGGAAGATATGACTGATATTCAGCCTCATGCTGAATTGTATGTACACCAAAGTATGAAACCGCATAGGAACTGGTGTTCCAAAGTAATCCGCCAGCCAAGAATAACCCGAGTCCTAAATATAGCCAGTGTTGAGCATGGGCCTTTTGAGTCTGTATATACGATATTGCAATATTTATACCATTGCCTATGGTAAGTAAAGCAAACGGTAGCCAGGGAGAAAGTCTTACTTTTTGTGGTTCACCCGCCATGAGCGCGGGAACTGCTGCTATTAGTAATCCTAATGCAATCAATTTTCTTTCCCGGTGAGGTAAATTCTGGTTTAAAAGTAAGCCAATCAAGCCTAGTAGAAAGAATGGATAAATGACTAAAGGAAATTGACCAAAACCTTTAACGGTTAGAAATGCTTCGTCTTCTCCTTCAAAGGCTAGATACTGCGGAGAAATTACCCTCAGTGCCCGAGCAATTAATGTTTGAGAAATTAAAAGTGGCTTATTAAAAACAGCGTAACAAATTTGCGACGGCAGAGTCATGGAGCAAAAAGTGCGCTGTTCATTGATTTTCAGGGCTAAGCCAGGATCATTTGTGATGCCGATCTGTTCAAATCTGGCGCTATTAGCACCGATGGCAGCTCCTGTAAAAAGTGGTGCAATTAAAACGAGAAAGAAAGTAATTATGATGGCGGACTGCTTAACACTCACTTTATATAAAATGAGCGCGATAATTAGCAGCGCTAGCGTCACTGGTCTATAAGCTATATATGCATACCAGGTGGCTGCAAGTAGGGCTGCACCAATAAGTTTCAAAGCTAAGTTAGGTCGGTTGATTGCAGCAATTAAAATCACAAGTCCGGCTAAAAAGAAGTATAAGGCTAAATTAGATTCAAATCCAATTCGACTCAAAAAGAAAGGCCAAGGTGATATGGCAGTTAAAAGTGAAACCATGATGGCGCTGATTTGTGACAACTTGAGCTGGCGACTTAACACATACATCAAAGCTATGCTAATTGTTCCAGCAACTAGTGACGGTATGCGAAGCGCTTGAACTGTCAGCCCCATCGCGCCAATTATCGGCATTAGCACATAGGCATAGGCAGGTAACTTTTGATCGCCAAAACCAGTGAAAATAATTGGCCAGCTTTTTCCATGTTCATCCGCTCCCGTCATGTTGAGCGAATGAGCTAAATAGCCAAAGTGTAGCTCATCAATTAGTGCTCCCTGAGGCGCAGAGTCTAGTCTCCAAGCTCTAAAGAAAAACCCGGTTAGGACTATTAACACAATAACTAGCATGAGATACAATGATGGTTTAGATCGGCGCATACATGAATAATAGCATCAGACTCAAAAAATGGGCACTGGGACTAACACTTGTTGGCATTTGGCTTTTGAGTGTTACGACACACTTAATTGGATATAATTCTGCTCCTCCAGTCATAAGTCATGATGAACTTTACTATACAGTCCAGGCTAAATTCATTGCGCTGACTGGAAGTGACCCAACTGGTAGTTGGCGTCCGTGGTTTTTAACTGCTGCCGATCCACTTTATGCCGAACTGCCAGGATTAATCATGGCACCAGCATTCATTTTATCTCCAAACAATGCGCTTCTGGCATCTAAGCTAACTCACGCTATGCTTGGCTCAGGCTTGGTAATAGTTCTCGGGTTACTCGGTTGGACTCTCAGTAAGCAGAAGACGGTGCTTTGGGCAACTATATTCGTCTCCCTATTTAATC
>CAZSHY010000042.1:0-9340 GCA_964607125.1 uncultured Pseudomonadales bacterium
GAAACGCGAGGATAGGGTTCGCCAAACTGTCGAGCCTTGCTCGCCGAAGCGTATAGCTTGCGCAGAACCTCAGGGCTGGCTAAGTATTTAAGCAATGCGCCAGCCTCTGTTTTGTTTTGACTTTGAGCACTTATGCCTTCTGCCCAATAACTTGCCCACCCAATCCTTGTGTCAGACAACTTGGGCACAGGGGCCACACCAATTTTGATGGATGGATTCATAGCTAGCACCTCATGAATTCGCCACGAAGGAGCAAAAATCATCGCCGCATCTCCCCTGGCAAAGGCAACTGAGGACATGGGCAGAGTTTTGTTCCAGACTGGCTCGGTTTTGGCAAAGTTGGCAAAGAAAAGCAGCGCATCTCTGGTTTCCGGAGAGTTGGGCGTAGACAAGGTGGCGCCATTTTGTAGGAGAAGCAAGCCAAGGATGTCTGCGTAACTTTCAACATTGGCTGTTTCGCCCAGGGCAATACCGCCGCGCTGGATTTGTCCCGCAGGCTTAACCGTCAGTTTGTTGGCTAGCGTTCTTAGCTCTGCCCATGTTTTTGGCGGTGTAACTCCCGAGCTGTCGAAAATATCTTTGTTGTACAGCAGCGCTAGTCCGTCATACATGAGCGGCACGCCCACGATTTGGCCATTAAGTTGCAACTGGGTGTTGGCAGCGGGATAAAAATCACTCTTCATGTCTGCCACCGTCATGACTGAGCTGGGCACTACCGCAAGTTCGCTGCGCAACATGGGGGTCCACGAAGCGTGAAATCTAAACAGGTCGGGTCCCTGACCACCCGCGACTGCGGTTTGCAGGCGTTCGCGATAATCCTTGTGTGATTGCTGAGAATACTCAATTTTTACACCAGGATTAGCTTTTTCAAAATCAGCGAAAACCTCTGAAAGCACTGCCGATGATTCCCACAGTCCCCAATACTTAAGGGTAACTTCCTTGGCAGGCACAGCCTGGCGCCCACCCTGTGTACCAGGGGCGGTTGAAGATGTTGGCTCGGAATCTATCGAAACTGGCTGCGATTTTGTTCCACCAAACACCCTGGTAAGCAACATGCCGACCACACCCAAAATTATCAAGCCCAGAACAATGAAGGGAACAAATTTCATAATCGGTTTTTTTACCTCGGCAACTTTGGGTCCGCCAGCAGCAGGGCTTCCACCTGGAGCGATACTGGCTACGGGTATGCTGGTCATTGGCTTAGCACCGGTTGACGCGGGTGCACCAGCTGTTCCTGGAGCTTGAGTTGGCAGCTGCGTCTCTCTAATAGTAGATAGAGGCGTGGTGGGGATTTTATTTGGACTGGCAGAAGACAACGCTGTAACAGCTTGGGGCGGTGTGGTTGCGACCGGCGCACCCGACGGATTGGGTCGAAGTGGACTTGGGGGCAGGTGCGAAAGTGGAGATTCTGCCATGGGCGCGGGAGCAGCTGGCAATTTTGGCGCAGGATTCTGAGAATTCTGCACTGCAGCTGGAGGTTGTGAGACCATGGGCTCAGGAGCGGCTGCCATATTTGGAGCAACCAGGGGTGTGGTAGGCCCGGGCGCAGGTGCAACAGGCACAGGCGCGGGCACAACTGGCGCGGGTGCGGCCACAGGGGTTGGCGCGCTTGGCATGGGAATAGATGGAGTCACGGGTGCGGAAGTCTTGGCGCTTACATCACCTCCCGGAGAAATGGCTACCCCTGGACTGAGGGGCTTGGCAACAGGTTGTGCGGGTGGAGTTGGTTTGGGCAGGTTGGCGTCGTTCATAAAGTAAATACCATTGTAGCTGGTTTAACAATAGATCGCTATAATGATAGCACAATGAAAGTAAATTTTCGCCTAGTGAGGATGATTGGATTCACCGAAATACTCATGGTCACAGCCTGCGTTACGGCTGTTCTCCTGACCTACTCATTTTATAGTGGCCGAATGTTGCCCAATACGACTATCAATGGCATAGCTGTAGGTGGCCTATCTATAGAAGAAGCAGCGCCGCGTCTTTCTGAAATAGCTAAACAAGCGCCTCAGCGAGACACCACTCTTAGCGTTGATGATATTGTGATTGCGTCTGGATCTGGCGAACTAGGCCTACACTATGACTACGATCATGCCCTGCACCAGGCCTTTGCTCGGGGCAAGTCGGGCAACGTGGTGGGCCGGTTTCTGGCTATCATAGGAGCAGTTTTTTCGCCCTACCAGGCGGAGGCTACACTAGCTTTTGATCCAGACAAACTCGTGCCCTTCGTCACAGAGCTCAAGTTACGAGCCGACATCATCGGCGAGCATCCGCATGCTGTGCTAGGTAAGTCTGGGGTGGCCCAATCGCTGGAGGTCTCACCAGGCGAGCCAGGTAGAATGGTGGAGCTAGATAACACAATCGCCCACATTCAAAATCAAGTCAAACTAGAAAAGTTTTCTATAAGCGCCCAAGTTGCTTCCACTAGTGCGCGCCTGACCGATGAGCAAATCGTAGCCGCCAAGGCGCGCGCGCTGGCCTTGGTGGGCACGCAAATTATCTTTGTGGACAACGACGATCGCTCAATTAAAAGAACACTGGTAGATCAGTCTATTATTGAATCGCTGGTGTTTCCAGCGGGTTTCAACGAGACAGAACTGCGCACCACTGTAGATGAATGGGCCAAAACCCTCAGTCGCCCTGCCCAGCCGGCAATTTTTGAGTATGATCCCAAATCCATGGTTGTATCCAAGTTTGTCCCCGATCGCGATGGAGTTGAGTTGAGTATTGAGCAAACGATAGAAAGCATGAGGGCGGCGCTAAAAGAGCTTGAGACTATGGATAACCAGAGTAGTCCTCGTGAATTAACCAAAGAGCTGGTGCTTTCCAAAACCAAACCAGCCAAAACCTTGGCTGAGACCAATTCCTTGGGAATTAATCAGCGCATCGGTTATGGTGAAAGCGCCTATGCGCACTCCATTCCCAACAGAATTCACAACGTGCAAATCACAACTGACCGCGTTTCCAACGTGATAATTCCCGCCGGCGCAGAGTTCTCTTTTAACAAGGCCTTAGGCGAAGTGTCCGCTAGAACAGGCTATAGATCCGCGTACGTAATTCGCAATGGTCGCACCGAGTTGGGCGATGGTGGTGGCGTCTGCCAAGTCAGCTCCACCGTGTTTAGAGCCGCGCTCAACGCGGGACTGCCAATTACCAAGCGGATTCCACATAGCTATAGAGTCAGTTACTACGAACTTGATTCAAAGCCTGGCGTAGATGCCACTGTCTATAGCGGCAACATCGACCTCCGCTTTATGAATGACACTGGCCATGCCGTTCTCCTTCATGCGGAGGCGGATAGCAAAAACCTAACCATGTTTGTGGAGATGTACGGCACTAGTGATGGCAGAACCGCAGAGATCACAGACCACGTAACCTGGGACTACCGCGGAGCGCCCCCAGCCGAGTTTTACCCCGATCCCACTCTTCCCCCAGGCGTGAAAAAGCAAATTGACTGGGCGGCCGCTGGCATCAAGGCAAAGTTTAAGAATATAGTCAAAGATAAGTCGGGCAAGGTGGTTCGCGAAGAAGAATATGTGTCCAACTACAAACCTTGGTCGGCGAAGTACTTGGTGGGGATGTAGAAGAGGTTGTCCATGAACGAGGTGTCAACCAAAGAGTCAATTGCTGACAATGCTGTAGAAGCTATCAATACTCCCGAATACCATTGGACTATTAACTCGTGGTTTACGCCAAATAAAGATAATTTACGCTTACTAATTGAGGCTCCTGGCATTGGTAGCGCTCAAACATTTTTTGTTCGCCACGGTCAATTTGGCAGAGACGGCATAGCTGTTATTCATAGTGGGTATTTTAGAGCAGATCCACAAGGAGCGGGTCTGGGAACTCGACTCCTAACAACTGTTTCGCATGTTCTCCAAGCACTTGCGTGTGATAGTGGGCTAAAAATTGCTTATCCTCTTTCCGCCACCAGCGACGAGTCCAGAAAACTGTATGCTAGGTTTGGTTATGAACCATATGTGGGCAAGAGTCAACCGTGGGTATTTGCTGACCCAGATTCTATCTGGAATATCAAGATTTACAGTCCAGATGAGGCCAGACCCAAGCTCACGGAGCAAGAGAATATATTGCTCGAACAATTTAAAGTGCTAGAGCCGAAAATATTTGACAGGTATTAAAAGCTATTGTTAAGTTTAAAAACGCTATCTGCATTTAAAACTTACTAAGCTCACTTGCTCCAATCAATGCTGAAAACAAATACGTCTCGGTGCAGCCGACCAATGTGTTATCCACACACGTTATTCTAGCTGAGACTCTGCCCTACTCATAATTGTTTTTATCTCTGCGTCAGAGAAATCGCCAACAAATCTTCCAAAAACTTTATCCCTAGGGTCACCTCGTTTTAACCACACCACAGCATTGTCCACAGCGTTATCTATTCGCTTTTCAGCATTCTCAATTCTGATTCTTGTGCCATCCCACCTCTTACCTCCACTCCGATTTTCTCCTTCTGCCATAAAAACTCCCAAGTTTGTTAATTTTTACTTTTTCACCAACCCCTCAACTGCCCGCAACACCTCCAAAGGCACCGCAAACACGACGGTATTCGACTGATCTGAGGAAATGTCATTAATGGAGTTGAGCGTGCGTAGATGTAGAGCGCCTGGGCTCGCGGCCATGATGCCCGCAGCATGAGCCAGGTTCTCTGCAGCCATGACTTCTCCTTCGCTACTTATAATAGTAGCTTGCTTCTCGCGCTGAGCCTCGGCTTGCTTAGCCATGGTACGAACCATGCTTTCTGGCAATTCTATATCCTTGAGCTCAACAGCCTCCACATCCACACCCCAGTTGACACTGGTAGCATCGACAATCTTGAGAATTTGCTCAGCTACGTGCTCGCGGTTGGACAACAGGGAATTGAGCTCAACCTCGCCCACAATCCGACGCATGGTGGTTTGGGCTAGTTGCATTACTGCCCAGAACACGTTTTCCACCTCATTTATAGCTTTACCCGCGTCGTTCACCTTATAGTAGATGACGGCGTTCATTTTGCACGAAACATTGTCCTTAGTAATCGCCTCTTGTTTGGGCACATCGACTGCTTTGGTGCGCACGTCCACCTTGGTCATCTTCTGGAAGATGGGCATAATGAATTGCCAGCCCGGTCCAACCAACTTGGCAAATCTACCCATGGTGTAGACCACACCGCGCTCGTACTCATTGACTTGGCGCAATGAGGACAAAAACATAAATACTAATACAAGAATGAGATATGGCATATAGTCAAGTATACTACACCCCACAATGGTTAATGAACAAGCAGATGGTCGTCGTCGATTACTTAATGACGTTGAAATCGATTCTTCACTCGAAAGCCGGTTTGAGACTCTAATGGAGAAGGTTTTGGCGCGGAGAACAGAGCTGGACGTATTGACGGCAATTAATAATAACTCGACACAACGTCACAACCTATCACTCATGGTTTTCAACACCGTATCTAGAAATACAACCAATGAAACCCTGCGCAACGCCAGGACAGCCTTGCTTCATTTTATAGAAGGTCAAGCCGCATCCTTGGCTCGCCCCGGCTTGTTCAAACTAACCATCCCCGCACACACTCGTCTCTCAGAAATACTAGATGCATTTCGCTTAGAAATTATGGATCGAGGCTAAATCCAGGTAAATGATATAATTCCCCCATGGACTCCCGTTACGATCACGCCTTGTTTGAAAACCAGATTTACTCTACCTGGGAAGCGGCCGATGCTTTTAACCCAGACGCGCAACCAGCGCGCGACAAGCGGCGACTACACACTAATTCCAAATCTACTACGAATGGTAGTTCTCTGCCCTTCTCCGTGGTCATGCCACCACCCAACGCTAACGACTCACTCCACATTGGCCACGCCATGTTTGTAACCATAGAGGATGTGTTGGTTAGATTTCACCGCATGATGGGCCACGATACCATTTGGCTCCCTGGTACTGACCACGCCGGCATTGAGACGCAGTTTGTATTTGAGAAAAAACTTCAAAAAAAGGGTCAGAGTCGATTCAACTTTGACCGAAAAACACTCTACTCCATGATTTGGGACTATGTCCAAGAGAACTCAGACGTAGCGGTCAATCAAATCAAACGACTTGGAGCCAGCGCTGATTGGAGCCGGTTTACTTTTACACTGGACAAAACTGCGGTCGCCCAAGCGCTACAAACTTTCTCCAAACTGCATGATGACAACCTCATTTACAGAGACCTTCAGCTAGTCAACTACTGCACTAAGTGCGGCACCAGTTACTCGGAACTTGAGGTGCTTCATGTCGAGCGCCAGGGCGCACTCTACTATATTAAGTATCCCCATGCCGACGATCCAACCAAGTTTGAGCTCGTGGCCACCACTCGGCCGGAAACCATGTTGGTTGATACTCACCTAGCCATTCATCCCGACAATCCCAAAACTAAACATCTTTTGAATAAAACTCTTATTAATCCTCTCACCGACCAACCCATGAGTGTGATTGCGGATGGTTTTGTTGATCCGGAATTTGGCACCGGCATAGTCAAACTGACGCCAGCTCACGATTTCAATGATCACGCTGCAGCCAAAACCTACAACCAAAATCATGAAGATCAGATTCAGGTCGTTACCGCCATATCTACCACCGGCAAGATCCTCGACAGTTTTGGCGAATTTTCTGGCTTGAACGTCGAAGCCGCTCGATCATTGGCAGTTAAAAATCTTGAGGCTAAGCAGTTGATCGACCACGATCGCACCAACCTAGCCTACCAACAAACCGTTGGCACCTGCTATCGCTGTGGCCGCGTGCTTGAACCACTTGCGCTGCCTCAGTTCTTTATAAAAGTCAACCATCCTCAAAACAGTTTGACCCAGGCAGCTCTCAAAACGCTTGAAACGGGCCAAACCAAAATTCATGGCGCAGGATATGACAAAATTCTGACGCACTGGCTGAAAAATCTCAAAGATTGGAATATTAGCCGACAAATTGTCTGGGGCATCCGGATTCCCATTTGGTATGACGTCACAAAAACTGAGATCCAAGAACGAACTAGCGTCACGTATTTAGATCAAGACCAAAAAATGTGCTCTGGGAAGTTGTCAGAAATATTGGCGGGTAACTCAGAAAAATTAGCCCAGGTTGTTGCAGGACTCCAAACCGCGCGGGTTGAAGTAGCTGACGCTCCCTACGTAATTAGTGACGAACAACCGAGCCAGCCAGGACTATGGTTGCCAGAAACCGACACCTTTGACACCTGGTTTTCATCATCTCAGTGGCCCGTCACCACCCTTAAAGCCAACCGATTGGGCAATAGCAGCGACTTCAACCGCTTCTACCCCACCTCAGTCATGGAAACAGCCTACGACATCCTGGTGTTTTGGGTGATGCGCATGATGCTCATGGGCACCTACCTCACCGGAGTGACGCCGTTTAAAGATGTCTACCTACATGGTTTGGTCAGGGATGAAAAAGGTCAAAAAATGAGTAAGAGTAAGGGTAATGTGATCAACCCTCTTGAGATAGTGGATGAGTTTGGGGCAGACTCTCTGCGCGTGGCTCTATGTATCAGATCAACCGCCGGAATTGATAAATCGGTAAGCAGGCCAGATTTCAAAGCTGCTCGAAATCTAACCAACAAGCTCTGGAACGCAGCTCGATTCATCATTCTCAAGCACCAGGAGGCTCAGAATTCTTCTAACGACACAATTGCCCCCAACCAGGAGTTTGATCGCCGGCTTAACCAGGTCATTACTGATACCACGCAGCAACTCACCGACTTGCGCGTTGGCCTGGCTATGGACACGGTCTATAACGAGTTTTGGCACTGGTTTTGTGATGAATGTATCGAGGCGCATAAAAAAAGCGAGCTATCACTCGCACAACTCACTCATGGCTTAATCATGTTCCTCAAACTCCTCCACCCTTTCGCACCATTTATCACTGAGGCGCTCTGGCAAGAACTTAAAAAAGCTAATTTGGTCCAAGAACCACTCCTTATTTCAGCTGTTTGGCCCGAATAGCTCTCCCCTCCCCTTGTGATTTACTCCCGATCGGGAAATAATAGCGATATGCTCTCTTTCCTGCGCTTAAGGTTTTTACAATCGAGATTGGCACTAAACATTGGTTATTTTTTGTTGATTTTAGCTTTTGCCAGTCTGGTTGAGAGAATCCGGGCTCGGCGAACACTAGTATTTTCTTTAATGATCGCGGGAATATTTGGCCTAAGCGGACTTACATTTGGTTTTATGCCCGGACGTCTCCCCCTGGCTCAGGAATTAGAGATGGCTACACTCCCCCTTCCCAACCAGATCAGCATCACCCACCACCTCACCAGGTCTCAGGCCATCCAAATGGTAAAAGCAAATCGCGAGGTGCTGTTAAAGCAACCAACAAGTCGAACCACACTCATAAACACAGCTATCCTCGAGGATCGTCTGGGCAATCACGCAGAAGCACTAAGGCTCTGGAATCAGGCGCGGGAAATTGACCCCAATTTCTTCATGTTTGTAAATTGAAAATTTTCTCAAGACGTTAAGTGCAAGAGCGCTCGGTGCGTGGTTTTTTTGCGGACTACTGTGGAGAATTATTTCTCAGATTCTTCCGGAGTGTCTGAATCAGCTGGAGCGTCTGCCTTGGCGGTAGTAATCTCGACTTCAGCCGGAGTACTATCTTCCTCAACCACCTCTTCTCTGGTCTCTTGCAAGACAGCCACTGGCGATTCAACCGTAGTGTCGCCGGTCAAAACCAGTTGAACCTTAGAGTGGTCGTACACAAGTTGGCCAATTGAGATACTTTGGCCAATTTCGGTCAAAGTACTAATATCAATCTGGAATTTTTCTGGCAGATCTGTAGGCAGAGCTCTAACCACTATCGCATCAAGTACGCGCAAAACAGTAGCCTGAGGCACGTTGTTTTCGCCAGTCATTTCAATTTCAATTTCAACTTCAATTTCTGCCTTGAGGTTGACTCGCTTAAAAGCCGCATGAATGATGTCGCCACTAACTGGACTCACTTGAACCTCGCTAATTAAAGCTGCCTGCTCTTTTTCTTCATCAATTTGCACATAAACCAAACCAGTGTCCCCTTCTTGGGAATACAATTTTTTGAAAGCCAAACCATTCATTTGAACTGATTCGGATGCTTTATTGAGGCCAAATAGGTTGCCGGGGATCAATCCAAGCTTCCTCTGGGAATTGCCAAATTTGCTTGATACAGCCCTCTTTTCCACGTGAAAAACGATTTTGTGCGACATATCAGTCTTTTTGCCACTTTTTGAGTTATAAATTTATACAGTTTAGTGCAGTATAGGCGCTTCTGACCAAGTGACTTTCTATAGTCCGGGGTGCCTGAGCAGCAAATTATA
>CAZSHY010000043.1:0-9329 GCA_964607125.1 uncultured Pseudomonadales bacterium
GGAATGTGCAACCGACGATGACAAAAACGAACCAGCGGATTCAAGGCTACTGTTATGATGAATGAAAACAGAATCAAGACCAATATGGACTGGATTTTATACAAGAAATAGAGCGACAAAATAAAAAATACACCGAAAATAATGGATCTGGGAGAAATAACTACTGTGTGTTTGTCAGAAAATGGGTCTGTCATTACTAAAAGTATAGCATCTTAGTGGCAATTCGGGTATACTACAATCATGTCAAATTCACTGCCTCACCAGATACAAAAATACTTTTGGGGTGACTCGCTGCAAGAGCTAAATTGGCCTACACACAAAGAGTATATTGTGCAAACTCTGTTGGATAAGGGTGATATGTCTGCTGTGAAATGGCTATTTACTGTCATTTCAAAACTAGAGGTATTGAAGCTGTTGCCCAATCTAAAACTTTCCCCCAAGTCTGCGCAATTTTGGCAAGTGTTTCTAGCCTAACTCTCCCTCCATTCAACCGCTTGTTTTTTCCACCACGTCAGCTGACGTTTGGCGTACTGAAACTCATGGAGAGCCCAGTTTTTCTGGCAATCTACTGCGGAGCTCTCACCAGCCAGGAATTTTTGGATGTCATCAACGCCCAGGGTAGCTTTGGCCTGATCCGTAGCGGGCGGTGAGAGGCGTAGTAACCTTTCAACTTCCTCAACTGCGCCGCCTTCAAAACGCTTGTGGACACGAGCGGTGATACGCGCCTCCAATACAGCTAAATCAGCGGTTAAACCTAGGTAAATTAATTGCTGGTTTTGTTGTTCACCAATGGTTTGGTCATCAATGGCGAGGCCATTAGAGCCAACTTTTGCCAACTCTTTTTCCAAGACCCGAATCAGTCGTCTGGGGTTTTGTTGGTCGGAATGATTCATCTCCTGCCAACGTTGTGGAGCCTGCTGTTGTACCTCTGCCTGCAATTCTGCCAATCCCAGCTGTTCTACGCGCTGACGCAGGACTAAATCTGGTCCAACATGCAGCAGTGGATCTGTGGAAAAAAGATGCGCGTAGTACAAGCCAGTGCCACCCACGAAAAGCACCGCCCTACCAGACTTAGTCGCTGAGTCGATTATCTCCCTGGCAAACTGCTGAAAATGAGCCACCGACCACTCTTGATCTGGAGTAAGAATTGAGACTCCGTGCAGATAAATGGTCTGGGCGGGATTGGCAAAAACAGTGTAGCGCGATCCGGTCAGATTTTGGCTAGGCTCAAGCCACGACCAGCCTGGAGGGATGTCGGCGCCACTTAAAATTTCCAAACCGTGATACACCTGTTTGGAATCGACTGAAATTATGTCAACCCCAGGCACGCCGTCTGCCAGCATTTGCACGGCCAACTCCAGGGCAAAATCAGATTTACCCACGGCCGTGGGTCCAACCACAGCGGTATAGCTTGTTGACCGGGAGACGGCGGGGGAGTCTGACATAGTTTTAGACCACCACCGGGCGGGTGGCGAAGTTACTTCTATTAATCAAGTTATCCAAGATCTCGTAACGCGCCTTTTTAACGGTATGTGGGATGTCATCTGGGTAAATTCTCCAACTGGCGGTGCCTGGTCTAGGGGAATACATAGCTACAAATGCAATCTTCCAATCTACCTGCTTGGCCAGCTCGACCGTGTCCTGAAACTCGGCGTCAGTTTCTCCGGGAAAACCGACAATAATGTCCGTGCCGATGACGATTGCTGGGTCGGCTGCCCGTAATTTTCGCACCACTTCCAGATAACGTTCGCGGGTGTAACCACGATTCATCCGGTAAAGCACTTCGTTGCTGCCCGATTGCACCGGCAGGTGCACAAAGCGGTCAATTTTTTGATTGCGACCAATTTCAGCGATTAACTCATCATGAAAATCCCAGGGGTTAGACGTCATGAATCGAATCGTCTTGATCTCATCAAAAGCTGAAATTGCCTGGAGTAACTTGACGAAGGGCGGCGTGTCTGTGGTGGTCAGGTATTGAGATTGGTTGTCTGGCAAGTCGTCCCGAGTATAATCCGGCCGGTTCATCATTAACTTGCGGAAGCCAATACCCAATTTTTCAAGACCCCACGAATTGACGTTCATGCCTAAGAGCGTTAGCTCGGTGTAGCCCCGATCGACCAAATTTTGGACTTCGGTCATGATATCCTCAAAACTCCGCGACTGCTCTCTACCTCTGGAATAGGGGACAATGCAAAAGGTACAAAAAGAGTTGCAGCCTGTAGAAATGGGCACCCATGCGTGAGTGGCATCTTTGCGGATGGCGCCGGTGTTGAAGCCAACCTCATTGATAGGCAAAATTTCGTCAATGATCGGGATCATTTCATAGAGCTTGTCATTGCCATGGTGGGTCATACAGCCGGTGAGGATAATTTTTGGCCGACCGCTGGTTGCGCTTGGCGCCCCACTGGGTTGAGGTAGGGCTGGCCGAGGATTGAGTTCGAAGTAAAGTTTGACATTGTGCAAGAAGCCCCGGGCGCGATCTTCGGCTTTTTGACGAATGGCGCAAGTGTTGACGATCAGCTCGTCGCAGTCGCGCCAGTTGGTGGCCTCGGTAAAGCCGCGAGCCTCGTAGTCGGCAGCAATTCGCTCTGAATCACTCTTGTTGGACTGACAACCAAAGGTGTGGATGAAGTAGGTAGGCGAGTGTGGTTGAGATGATGGCACGGGGATATTCTACCAGATATCACGGCGACGAACGGTGGGCGAATTATTTCGCGCCCAGCTAAGTTGGCTGAGGTGTTTTTTTGAGGCGCGAGCGGGATTCGAACCCGCGAACGAAGGTTTTGCAGACCTCGCCATTAGGCCACTCTGGTATCGCGCCAAAAAATGAGTGTCTCAGAAGCAAAGGTATCTTAACAGTAAAGGGGGAGTATCTCAACCGGGGGGTGAGGACAAAAGTGATTTAACAAACGCAAGTTGGGTGATCATACCTAACTCGTGCTACCAGACCAGAGCCTATTTACTATTACATAACAGATGTGTAGAATACCCCGCCATGACCAGTTACAATGCACACGAAACCGTAGATCAAAGTCAGCTCTGGAACAATCAGCATGCAACTAGAGGTCTCTCCCTCGAGTGTGGCGATAAATTTAGGTTTACTCCAAATAATTCTGCTATCGAATTTGCAAAAAGGTTAAAACCTCGCTCAACAATTCTAGAAGTTGGCGCAGCTAATGGGCGAGATGCGCGGTACTGGGGGGGGCTTGGACACAGAGTGCTTGCGCTGGACTTCTCAAAGGTTGCACTTGAGCAACTTATGAATCTAGCCATGGAACAAGGCGTATGTGGATTCATAACTCCAATTCTATGGGACATATCCCATGGAACATTGCCAGTCGATGGGGTGCCAGAAACAATCGACGCATTTTATGCCAGAAGCGCACTCCATATCGATGACACTCAATTGTACAGATTTTCATTTGAGCTAAATGCACGCCTGAGGGAAGGTGGTGTAATTTTTATCGAAGGCAAGGGGCCGAATGACAAAAAAATATCCAGAAGTGAACAGATTGGACATCACTTAGCAATTGACAAAGAAGAGGGTGGACATTTGCGTCGAATTTGGACATGTCATTTTACAAAACAACTATGCGCGACTATGAAATGGGACATATTGGGAATACAGGATAGACATGAAAAATGGAATGGTACTCCCGCATCTTTTATTAGACTTCTCGCCCAAAAAGGATACAACTGATGGTGCATCCAAGAATAGTCGTGTCTGCGCTGCTCGAACGAACCCGAAACGGCGTTAAACAAGTTTTCGTGCAAACGCGAGATAAACCTCTTGCCTCAGCCAGCTATGTAGATATGCTAGAAATCCCAGCGGGTGGTATAAACCCGTATGAAAGTGTGTACGACGCGATTAAAAGAGAAGTATTTGAGGAAACTGGCTTGAAGGTGACTCGAATAATTGACCATGTAAGCACAGGCATTCTCGAAAATCGACCAGGAGATAAATCAATGGCATTTCGGCCATATTTATGTCAACAAGTTGTATCTACAAACAATGGGTTGCCGTGGTATGGATTTGTCTTTAGATGTGAGGTAGAAGGTGATATAAAAATGAATCCAAATGAAGCTCGTGACCCTAGGTGGATGAGCTTAGAAGAGCTAAAAAAGTTTTTAGATTCAAATCCTGAGAAAGTCTTTTCATTGCAATACTCCACGCTAAGAAAGTATATCGAAGAATTTGCTAAATAGTAAAACTCAGCGCGAGTTCGTTCTCTCACCCCCGCCTAACTTCCACCTTCATCCCACCCACCGGGTGGTCAAACCGGACCGCTGCCGTCTTCTCACTCATCTGGTGCACCCGCAAGAAGAGTTCCACAAATGGATTCTCATAGCCACTTGAGCCCAGGCTCACCGCCAACACGCCGCGGTCAACCGTAAATCCGCCCACACTAACCACACCTTGCATAGTCACACCATTAAGCTCTACCAGGACTAAGTCGCCAGATTTCAAACCCTGAGCTTCAAGATCTGTACGACGCATAGTGGTTTTGATATTGCCAAAGCCATCAATCCAGGCCACCAAGTTGTTTGGAATGTCAGGGATTTCAGCAATTGGCAGTTCTGCGCCCAAGACCGAGTAGTCTTTATTCACGATCCGCGCCACCCGCTCGGGGAAAAAGTCGCGCGAGCGGAACTGCGAGCCCTCGGCGGGACAAACCACGTCACGAAACTCCACAATGTAATCTTTGATAAACCCAAAGGCGTACTCAGACCAGACGTTAATAATTTCAACACCATTTTTGAGCTTAGCGTACTTGATACCATTATCAATGTTGTTTTTCTGAGCTTTGTCGGTACCTCGGCGGGGCGCCACGTTGCCATAAATAACCATCCTGCCGGTGTAGGGAGCTAACGCCAGCTGCTGGGTCACAAATCCCAAAGCCATGGTGTCCAGTGAGGGGACAGACAGATTATTGATAAATACCTTACCAGAATCTACAAAGTGCTCGACCAAGCGAGTGTTTATCTCCGCAAACTCCAGCCCATTGGGGGCATAATCCTGAATGTTATGGAGGAGAGTCTGGGTTTTAAACATAGACCGTTAGTATAGCATCACGCCATGAGGTATAATACCCATCCTATGACCAAAACCGACACCGCCAAACCAGTTAAAAACACCAAAGCAGTTGCCAAGGAAGCCACTGAACCTTCCCTTATAGCCCCTAACAGCTCGCTAGAGCTCACCATTGACGCCAAAGCCGCGTCAGCGGCGTATTCCAAGGCATTAGCCAAAAGAACCCGTACACTCAAGACTGACGGCTTCCGGCGCGGCAAGACACCTCTGGCCATCGCCGAGGCGGTCATTGGCGCGGAAACCCTGATCCACGATACCCTCCAGGCTGTGGTCCCAGCCGTTTATGAAGCGGCCATCAAGCAAAGTGGCAAAATCCCACTGACTTATCCAGAATTCAACCCGCTGTCTATTAAGCATGGTGAGGACTGGAAACTAGAAGCGTTTTTTGCCGAAAGACCCGTCATTACTCTGGGCAACTATAAAAAAGTTGTCAAAGAGGCTCTCAAATCTGCTCAAGATCATGAGAAAGAACTTGCCAAAGAGGCTGCCAAACTCAAAAAGGACAAGCCAGAGGCACCCAAGAACTCAGAAACTGAGGCTCATGAGGCAGCTCACAAAAAAGAACACTTCCTTCAGCACATTTACGCAGACCTGGTCAAGGCCATTAAACCCCAAATCCCCGAGCTCCTTGTCAAAGAGGATGTGCGAAGTGAGTTAGAAACTCTGGTAGAACGACTCCAGAGCATGAAGTTAGATCTCGACGCATTCCTCAAGCAGAGAAACATGACGTTTGAAGACTTGTCTCGTGAGCTGACATACCAGTCCTTGGGCCGTCTCCAGCTGACCTTTATCTTGGAAACCATCACCGAGGCAGAAAAACTGACTGTCGACCAAGCAGAAATCGACGCTGCACAGGCCAAAACCGCAGATCCGGAGCTCCAAAAGCGCTACGCCGCGGATCCGCGCTACCAAGCCATGTTGCGCCAAACCCTCATGCGTCAAAAGCTAGCTGACTTTTTGCTAAGTCTGTAGGATAATTCAGCCAGACAGACGCGCGAGCGCCTGATCCCAGACGAAAACTCGTTGACAAATCGAGTTTTTTGTCCTATAATCTTACGTTCGACATATCTAGATCTTTAGATATCAAAACCTACGTATGAGCACCATGGCCACTAAAAAACCAGCGCAATCCGCTTTTGGATCTGCTTCGAGTAATCCGTTTGCACGCGCCTTGGCAGAAACTGAGAAGTCGGCATACGACAGCCCCGATTCAACCAAACTCACAGACAAAAACCCCTTCAGCGACGCCCTAGCCAAGGCTGGCGGCTCGTTTAATCCCTGGGATGCTCAGGGTCAAAACCCCATGGCCTGGCAAGAGCAACAGCGCCAACAAATGATCGAACAGCAGAAGCGCGAAATGTTGCGCAAAAAGCTCCATGACCAGATCAACCCTGTGGAGCAACGAGACGTCTTTAGTGCCAGAGAAAAACAAGTTAAAGAAGAGATTGAAAAGCTCCGCGCCGACCTCAAGCTGTTAGTCAAAGATGTATCTAGCTTTCACAAAGAGGTGGAGCTTACTCTCATGACCGAAACTGTCAACCCTGGTCAGGAGGGCAAGTACTATCTCAACTTCTTCCAGCAGTTACGAGCTTTGATCGCCTTGCTCAGGCAAAAAGTACGCAGCGCTCGCACTTGGGCCACCCAGATCAATGCTAAATCCAAAAAGAAAAAGCAAAAAGGACCGCTCAGCTTTGAAGGCAAGAAGGGTCACTCTGAAACCTCGACTATTTACGAAATGATGCACCATGAGGTGTCTAACGCCAGATCTGGCGGGTAATAAATTGAATAATTTTTCAAAAAAATAGAAAGAAGTTTATGAATAAGCTATCTAAAGAAAGCCCTCGTGCCTTATACACAAAGTTCAAAGTCTTCATGAGTTTCGCATTAGCCATGAGCATTGCCGGATGTGCCACAGCAGGCGCTATCAGCACTGATGAGAATGATACGGCTGGTGTTGCCGCGTGCGAGGCACTGGCTGATGATACTGCCAGTTCTACTCAAGAGGCTGACGATGAAAGAATTCTCAGTCCTGCCGAGTATGCGCCAATCCCTATACACCCAAATGAAAAAGTAACTATCTACGTGATTGGTGGAAATGGCGTCGGATTTGCCCAATCTGATGAAGATGGCAATCTTTTTGAGGACCCCAATTTTATTGAAGGTCTCAATAGCACTATGCAGGTATATACCAACTGCACAATTGTAGAAATTAAGTCCGAGTCAGATGATGTTAGATATTTCAGAATAAAGAATAATGACGGCCAGAAGAACGTGACTGTCAGAGTATTTCGAGTTCAGCAGTAATCTGGCACTTATCTCGGACGAGGAATCCGCGATCTCAACAAACAGAGTAGATTCTGATATAATTCGCGAAGTAAATTGAACTCGTAGCTCAGTTGGTTAGAGCGCTTCGTTGACATCGAAGAGGTCAGAGGTTCGAGTCCTCTCGAGTTCACAACGCACATATTTGCCTTCGAAGAGAGCAGCGTAGTAAACTATCTGAGTAATGATTCAATTATCATATATAGAAATATAATCAAAAAAACAGGCTGAGTTAAGTAATCTTAGAGAGGCTGCCTAATGATATTTAATAAAGACATGCTTCGACCAGAAGATGATGCCGTCACTGAATTAAGTGCCAGTGCAGGCCAGGATCTAGAGGGCAAACCGACTACCAGCAGATCTCTTCTCATTGTATCCATTGGAGCGAGTATAGTCATGTGCGGAGCATGTTCGCTTCCGATCATCTTGAAGCTTATCGGTCGTTAGCTTTTCTCCTTTTTGCATTTTCCCGAATCTGAGGTAAAATATAAAGTTCAAGTAACAAGCAAGAAACCGAGTGCCTAGACCATTTATCAGAAGAGAACCTAAAGCGTTTGTGATAGCCAATCATCGGATTCGTGCCACTCAGGTGCGCGTGATTTCCGATACGGGGGAAGCCCTGGGCGTCATGGACACTCGGGACGCACTCACACTTGCCAGACAGCAGGAAAAAGACCTGGTGTTGGTTACAGAAAAAGCTGACCCGCCTGTTGCCAAGATTATTGAGCTAGCCAAGTTCAAGTATCAGCAACAACAACGCGAAGCCGAGAGCCGTAAAAAAGCTCGCGCTCAGGACATCAAAGAAGTCCGTTTCACCCCGTTTATGGGTGACAGTGACTTTGAGGCACGCCTGAATAAAGTCAAACAATTTTTGAAAAAGGGCGACAAAGTTCGCCTGAGCCTGATGTTCAAAGGTCGGGCTATCACCAAAAAAGAGTTTGGCTTCGACATGGTCAAACGCGTCATCGAGGCTACGGCTGAGGTGGCCAGCATTGAAAGTGAACCAAGATTGATGGGCAACAAGCTGATTGCACAGCTCATGCCCGCCAAAAAAAGTAAAACAGAGTAGGGGATGTATGCAAAAAGTTAAACAAAAAACCAGAAAAGGTGTGGCCAAACGTTTCAAGATCACCGCTACTGGCAAAGTACTTCGTCGATCGCAAAACATGCGTCATCTTCGCCGCAAAAAGAGTAAAAAAGCCATTCGAGCATACCGCACTCCCGTCCAAGTGACTGGCAAGTGGGCACGCAAGATTAAGCGCATGCTTGGCTTAGCATAAACTCATGGTATAATACTGACCTCGTTAGAAAACAACGACTATGGCACGCACAAAAACCGGAACTACTCGCAGAGCTCGTCACAACAAAGTCTTGAACTTAACCAAAGGCTTTCGTGGCGCTAACACTCGCCTATACAAGCGCGCCAAAGAAGCATTGCTTCACGCTGGTCAATATGCTTTCGTCGGCCGCAAACTCCGCAAGCGCGATATGCGCTCACTTTGGATCACTCGCATTACTGCGGCGGTCAAAGAAGTTGACGCTACGTACAACTACTCTCACTTCATCAATGACCTCAAGAAAGCTCAGATTGAATTGAATAGAAAAATGCTCTCAGAAATCGCCATCAGTGACTTTAGCACCTTTACTCAGATCGTCTCCAAGGTGCGTTCATAGTTACGACAAACTCGAAGAACTAGAACCCCGCACCAGCGGGGTTTTTTGGTTCTACAGGCCAGAGGCGGTACGAGCGGAAAAGAAAAATGTTGGTACAATGTACACACGGAAAGCCACTATGAAAACTCGAGCTCTGTATTTGACTGATGCATATCAAAAAACCACACCAGCAACGGTACTGGAGGTAGTGACTGATACACAATCTCATATTTTCTTAGACCAAACCATTTTCTACGCCCAG
>CAZSHY010000044.1:0-5966 GCA_964607125.1 uncultured Pseudomonadales bacterium
GAAATTAAGCAGTCGGTCAAATTAAGGGAGATACTGTTGTTTATCGAAGCAAGAATTAACCCGAGTAGCCAAGGCCGCGAAAATTCACCGGAAGTCCAGCTCATAGGTATAGATGAAAAAAGATCCATCAGAGCAAACATTTTGGTTCCGCTGCTCGAGCAAAATTTTGAACCAGAGCTCATCCTTGACCTAATTGAGGGAAAATATGATCTTGACGATCCAACTTGGTTTGGTAACTTCGCCGAATCATACTTCCAGTTTATCAGTGATACGAAAAAAATTGAGAAAAGTAGAAAAGGATGGTGGCCAGCCAAATTGGCAATTGTCGGTTCTATGCTCGCTCTTGCCGGAGCCCTGATATTTAACCCATTTGTAAAAAACAAAAGTATGGACAACCTGCTTGAAAAACCTAAGCAGTCTGAAGTCTTAAAAAGCATGACTCCTGATGCCGGTGGAGCTGATGCAAACGAAAATAACGACGGCTCAGAGATGTCCGTGAGGGGCACACTGCAAAACGGCCAACAGGGTGGTGGAGGCGCAGCCGGTGGTGCAGGCAGCGGCGAAGGTGGTGAGGGATCGGCCGGTGGTGAAGGAGGCGGCGGTTCAGGCAGTGGCGGTTCGGGCAGTGGCGGTTCGGGCAGCGTCGAACCCGGTGAAGGCGCGGGTGGTGGAGAGGGAGAATCATCTGGCAAAATTACTAAAGCTGATCCAAACGCACAACAAAACGGCCAACAGGGTGGTGGAGGCGCAGCCGGTGGTGCAGGCAGCGGCGAAGGTGGCGAGGGAACGACTGGTGGTGAAGGAGGCGCACCCGGTGGTGCAGGTAGCGGCGAAGGTGGCGAGGGAACGGCTGGTGGTGCAGGCAGCGGCGAAGGTGGCGAAGGAGGCGGCGAAGGTGGCGAGGGAACAGCTGGTGGTGAAGGAGGCGCAGCAGGCGGTGAGGATGCGGCAGCCAATGCCCCGATGCCGCGAGCCCTTCAATCTGAGCCGTTTTTACAACCAGAGCGCAGTGAGAACATTGAAGCAATTGTCTATTGGGAAATTGAGGGAGAAATTCCTTCAGGCTACTTCAAGGATAATTCGTCATCTGAGTTTGCATTTGATAGTTGGAGATACGACTATAGAGGCGCCGTTTACCAGAACCTACCAGAAACCGATGAGCTAGCTCCCACACATATTACTAGCAATGTTGAAATTACTAACATTGGTAAGTACTCGATTCCTATTCCAAAGGACTGGGAAATAACGGCTGTAAATGCTGGCTCTGTTCCTGGCGACTTATTCATGAGTAATACAGGTGATTACTATTTTCTGGTTGAAAATACACCTTCTGCACCAGATTTCATCACCTACGCACTGCGACCAATTGAAGATGCACAAGAACATCATGATAGACTGGTCGATGCAGATAACCCAACACGCGCTACACTGGATACGTCAAAACTATTGGGCAACCCAGATGAACTACCAGCAGAAGTAATGGTACAGCTCAATGACATTCGAGACAGCGACATTCCTATTTCACAAAAAGCCGAACAAATACGCGATCTTGTGAGAAGTCATTTCGTCTATTCTCAGGACCCAAGCTATACAAAATACTACGTTCAAGAATACATTGATGGCGAGTTCGTGCGCAGAGCATGGGACATTGGTTTTGCTGATTGTGATCAAGTCAACACTGTCAATGTTGCATTCCTTCGGTACGTTGGCATAGATGCTCGACTTGCCTATGGATACATGAATGGGAGTCCTATGCTCAGCGTTTCGGATAACACCTTAGAAAACGGAGAAGGACATGGCTGGGCAGAATATTTTAATCCTGATACTCAGAAATGGGAGATAAGCGACGCCACTCCGAGCTCAGTCGATGAAAAAACGGCTGAACAAATTAAATACGTAAATGGCGGCGCAAACATTGAAGTTGTCTTCAAAAACGATTCCCCGGAAAATATCTTAAAAAGCCTTGGCCTGACGATAGCTAAACTGATTCAGTTTGAAACGTCTACCGAAGGAATAGTTACGAACATCGTATTTGCAATAATCTTGTATACAATTTTGCAATTGATGGGACAAATGAGAGAGAAAAGAAATGAAAGTCTAGCTTATAAAGTCATAGCGGAAATGCAGGAAAAAATCTCTAAGGATATGCGTAAATCCCCTGAGGTTTTTGACGACATTACAACAGTGACTAGAGGTATACTACCAAAGTTAGTAACTCAATCGCCGTTTGAACCGTATAAATTTCTCGAAAAAGTCACCCTACTAAAACGAATAAAAAAGACGACAAATGATAAAAATCTATTGATGGAACTTGATGCAAAAGCCAAACGCTTCCTCAATGAGGAACCACTTGCTCTTGGAGTAGAAGGTGTGCAAGATTACCTACAAAGGGCGCTCGGAGTTGACCCTGGTTTAACTAAGGAAATTATTCAGCAAGATATTTATAGACAATCTCAGAGAGATATATATAAACTGTATACTGATAGATTAAGAAAGAGATTTTCAGGTGAACTTCTGGCAAGTGGCAAACACCTTGCCATCGCTCCACTTCCAAAATTTTGCAAAGAGCATCGTGACCAAAGTGAGTTCGTGTACGCATGTCTCGACGACCTGTATCAAAAATATTTAAATGCTTTTCGCAAGGCCATTGAGCGAAGGGCGAAACACAAGCGGAAGCCAGAGAGATTTGCTCTAAGGCAGTTTGAAGATATAACAATGCAGGAATCACCGCTAGGTCAGAGTGAGTTTGTTCAATTATTCGTTGAGGAAGTTGCCATTCTACTACGCTATCATGAAGCATATTATGCCGACAAAAAATCTGATCAACCTGAAAATACCAAAGCTAATGAGAATGGAACTAGTGATGATGAGGCTATTAATCAACTAATTGAGGAAATTGATCGTTTCAGTTAATGATTTAATTACATCTCCCCCTTCTCCCTCTCCCACTCCCGCTTCTTAATTCTCTCCCGCTTCTCGTACTCTTTCATGCCCCGACCAGCCGCCAGTCGCAGCTTAATTTTCCCGACCAACGCCTCAAACTGCATAGGCACCAGAGTTCTGCACTGAGATTGAGTGATAGTCACCAACTCGGTCAGCTCGCGGCGACGCAGCAGCAACTTGCGCGTGCGCTTGGGATCGTACTCGGTGTTGTCGGCAAACTTATAAGGAGTGACCTGGGCATTGACCAAAAACGCCTCATTGCTCAGGATTTTGACAAAACTGCCAGTTAGGCTACCACTTTTGGCCCGCAGACTCTTGACCTCACCACCAGTCAAAGCCACGCCCGCAACAAACTCTTTTTCTAGCTTGTAATCAGCGAAAGCTCGTTTATTCTTCAGAAGAACCATGGGGCCATTATACCCCAGGCACAAATCAACAGTCGTCCAAAAGATTAACAGCAACGACTTTTACTCGCTCCTGCCGCGCCTAGCATTCTTGGCCCCTACGCGCGCGCTGGCTTCAAAACCAGGCGCAATACCACCAAATGATTTTGGCCTTCGGATGCTCTTCTCAATAGCGTCGCGTTTGTCCAAAATCTGCTGGGCTAAGTCATGACTTTGATTGGGCTGGTAAATAGACTGTGTCAGGTCGGGGAAGAGTGAATTTATGATAGCTAGTGCTTGATTTGCTTCAGTTATTGACTGAGGCCTTGAATTCTCAGCAACAAATATGAGAGCCATAGTCACCAGTCGAGCATAATCCGCACCCAGCTTCCATTCGCCAATTTTCTCTTGGAGCAGTCGAATCAATCCAACTAGCTCAGCAGCATGCTCTGAAAACTCCTTAAACAGCTCGCTATTCTGCTCTGGGCTAGGTGGCCAACTACTCACAACTTCACCTCAAATACGATCGATCCGCTAACGGCATAAACGGTCCTGAGGTGTTCACTCACCACTATGCCGGTTGCCGAAGCCAAGGAGCTACTTTGAACTTCGCGAAGAAATGCTCCGTCTTTTTTTGTCAGCAGTATCAGCCTTTTTTTGGCTGGTTCCAGCACGTAGATGGTGGGTGAGTCGGGCGTAGTGGCCAACTGAATAGGTGTGCTAAATGGGGTTGGCAAACCAACTATCTGAAATGGCACCGCCACACCCCTGGTATAACGCTTAATCTCGCCCTGCTTGGTGGCTAGCCACAGGTCACCATCTACAGCCATGCTCACCACGTCCTCAAATTGAACTCCAAGCGTAGACTGCAGCCACCCCACCGGCTGTGAATAGCCATCTTTGCCGGAAGCATAGCGGAAAATATTGCGCTTAACTGGATTGAAAACATACAAAAAATCACTGAAGTTTCCGAGCAAAGTAGCAGCCTGATTAGAGTCACCCGCGGGAACGACTTGCGTATTAGCCAGGGGCGTCTCACCAGAAATCTGGTCCATCTTCAAGATATGCAGCCCGTCTGCCAGCACCAGGGCTGAAGATTCAGTCAAACGAATGTCTTTGATTTCACCAATGCCAGCCACATCAGCCACTGACACTTTTTTGGTAACCATATCCAGGACGAGCAGCTTGCCTTGTTCTCTGTCCAAAAATGCCGCCCGAACTACCCCATCCTTGGTCACATCTATGGCCACCGGCTTGCCAGCGTCATCAGTTTGCGGTCGCTCCCAGCCGGTCACGCTGCTAGCCACAAACTCTGAGCTGGCCAATCTCATGTCATAGTAGACTGGTAGTTCTGCCAGGTCTTCCTGGCCTGAGATCTCATCATGAACAGCCCGGGCAAATTCCAGTGCCATTGCCACCTTTGGCTTGGTTAGCCTGTCTTCTTGAGCATCTCGCTCCATTTGTTCAAGCTCTGAAACCACCTGTTTAACTTTTTCTCTGGCAGCCAGCGGGTTGCTTGCCGCCTGTGTCTTAATTTCTTCAAGACTTGCGTAATAAGGCGCAACAAGTGTCTCAGCGGCGCTCACGCGAAGCCGATAGGCTCTTACCTGCCAAATTATTACCGCCAGAGCCAACCCCGCGACTATAAGTAAGCCCAGTTTGATTAAGTTTTGTTTGGGTTTGCCCAGGGAGTGAATATATAGTTTTTGTTCTGTCAATGAGCCCACGCCTTCAGGTGGTCTGGGCTCTCGGCTTAGTTTCTGACGTAAATTATTAGCAATTGAGGAGCCAATCCAGATCATGCCCGTCCAAATCCGGCCTCCAACTTGGCTGGTTGTTGTACGTACAAGACCGACTGCCTTTTGCAGTACCGGCAAACTCTTGGTAAAAATGGGTGGGGCGGCTTGCAGCTCCGCCTCAATTACAATCTCGGTGGCCTCCGAGTCAGGTTCTTCAACGGTGGGCAAATCCGAGGGCAGTTGATCCTCAACTGGTGAGCTGTCTTGTGTTTCTATTACCGAAGTTTGGACAGGACTTTGACCTTGTGCCACTGCTGACTGCGTTACAAACGCCAAGGCGCTGAGTGATGAATCTTCCAAGGCATGCACACTCGAGACAAGTGAAGTCACAATTGAATCAGTGTCGTAACCTTGCAAGAGTTTTTGTTCAACTTCATTAACAAAGTCGGCGGCACCAGCGGTCATCAAAACCCAAGTGTCATCTGTCCGATGTGATCCTTCCACCATCTGCAGATCACCGTCAGATTGGAGCGCCCGACCCACCTTGCGATCCCGCCGCAGCAAAATGGCTCCGCCGCGACTGGCCAAAACCGATTTGGTGGGACTGAGCAAACAAGCCGCGCAGGTGAGCTCACAGCCTTGATCGGCCACACTTGCAACCAACTGGTTTAAAAACTCGTAAAGCTCCTGACCGGAAGCCAACGTCCGCTCGCTAATAGCTTGAGCTACATCACGACCGACATTGCCCGCATGCTCACCATGAACGGCAAAAGCGCACACGAGCTGCGCGTAAGAATTGTGGGGATTTTGGGAAACTTGTGACCAGCCCTCAAATTGGGGCAAACCAACTACTGGCGTTGCGCTCAGAGATAGCATTGTCTCGATTCTACATCATGATGAG
>CAZSHY010000044.1:5976-9003 GCA_964607125.1 uncultured Pseudomonadales bacterium
AAAAAGCACTAGTGAGAATGATTTTGACACAGTTAACAAGTGCCCAATCTGAACGTTGGAATTTTAAAGCGTAGTCACAAACAAAAATAAAACTACACCAGCTGCAGCTAAGTGAGCCAAAGCGAAAATACGTAGCACAGGAGAAAAACCAGTGACCAGGGTGTCACCCATGATCCGCACCTGTCTGACCATTACCAAAGCAAACAAAAAGTACAAAAATGCAGCCAAAACATAAAGGACTTTGACAAAGCCCAAAAATGCCAGACTCAGGTTGCCGCCTACAGCCTCAGGGCCAATCATTGTTAGGAATGCGTCTAAATTTGGCATGTTAGTGCACCCTCCCCTCAAGTTGCTCGCGTTCTTCTTCTAAAATCATTTCATTAATCAGTTTGGAAACCCGACTTGGATGAGGCACGTCCTCAAACTCAAACTCTCGTTTTTCTGCGGCGGTCTGGATAGTGATGGTCCCGTAGTCGAAAAGCGAGCCGGCAAATCCTCCGGTAGAAGCGGTGGTGTCTTCAATTTTATCAATCTTGGCAGCCGAAATGTCCTTGAAAATCATGGAGTGAAAATCTATGTCAATGATGCGCTCATCGGTCACGATGTACACGTTGTAGTACCACTTAATAAACGACTGGAGCACAAAGCCGATGCTAATTAAGTACCAGCCCAAACTAGCCATGACTTGAAATCTGACAGGCAAAAAGGCCAACAACCCAATCATTGAAAAAAGCATGGGCAGTAAAAACATGACCACAGCCATAAATAACCACTTGAGTTGGGTGATGGGGTGCTGCCTGAGCAAGAGCACAATCATTTCGCTACCAGCCTGAATATCAAAGGAGGTGTTGAGCGGCTTGGCTGCGTAAGCGGAAAATGGGTGGCCACTGGGCCGTTCTTTACGCATGACTGAGGAGTAGTCATCTATACAGCGGTCAGCGGCGGGTTTTTTTTCATGACTGGCTGCTGACGCTGGCTTATGAGCGGGTAATGACTCAGCTGTTTCATTTCTAGATACCGACGCATCAAAAATCTCAGGCATAACCATATTATATATCATTGGCGCAATTTCGATGAAATTAAAATCGGAGTTGTTTAACTCCTCTTCAAAATCGCAAAAAATGTCTCTTGGTCAATTTCGACTCGGCCAAACTGTTTCATGCGTTTTTTACCCTTGGCTTGCTTGGCTAGCAATTTTTTACGCCGAGTCACGTCACCTCCGTACAGCTTGGCTGTCACGTCTTTGCGAAATGCTTTGACTGTCTCACGAGCAATGACCGTACCGCCAATTGATGCTTGAATTGGCAGCTCAAACATTTGTCTAGGCAACACTTCCTTGAGCTTGTCTACCAAACGCCTGCCTTCACGCAGGGAATTTTCACGCACCGTAATAAAACTCAGTGCCTCAACTGGCTCCTTATTGAGCATGACTGTGACTTTAACCGCATCGGCTGGTTGGTAACCTATCACATCGTATTCCATAGACGCATAGCCAGAGCTGAGTGATTTAAGTACGTCATGAAAATCGGTGATTAGCTCGGCCAAAGGTAGCTTACAAATCACTTGCAGTCGCTCGCCCACTTGCTTGCTTTCCACAAATTCACCCCGCCGCTCGCGGCAAACGGTCAAAATATCGCCTAAGTATTCTTTTGGTGTAAAAATTGTCATGCGAGTGAGTGGCTCCTCGACATGTTCAATTTCTGACGGATCGGGCATTTGCGACGGCGCCTCGACACGCAACTCTTGACCCGTCCGCAACGTCACCTTGTACGTGACCGATGGTGCGGTGGCGATTAGGCTCAGGCCAAACTCGCGCTCCAAGCGCTCCAACACAATTTCAGCATGCAGAATGCCCAAGAAACCAACACGAAGACCACTACCTAGCGCTTGAGAATGAGTGCCGTGAAATGTCAGGGCGGCGTCTTTGAGTGACAACTTCTCGACTGCATCCTGCATCAGGGTAAACTCGGCACTGTCTACTGGGTAAAGTTCCATGAAAACCATTGGCTGTGGTTCTCTATATCCAGGTAGCGCTACCACTGTGTCGCGGTATCGCTGAGTCGTGAGGGTATCACCAATCTTCAAATCTTTGATGCTCTTGAGTCCGGTCGCAACATAGCCCACCTCGCCGGCACTGAGATGGTCAGTTTTGCGCATTTGTGGAGAAAAGACACCAATTTCTAGAGGTACAAAACTAGTTGTAGATGAAGAAAAGCCCATGCGCTCTTTGGTCAGTTCTCCGTCAACCACCCGCACCAGAGCGACCGCACCCTTGTGGGAGTCATACTGTGAAGTGATCAGAAGTGCACGAGGAATAACCGCCTGGCCATCAGATGCCAGTCCTTCTTCACCACCGGGAGCGGGAATGCGCTGAATAATTGCCTCCAAAACTGCCTCAACATTGAGCCCCGACTTGGCCGAAACTTGAATGATGTCTGATTCTTTGCAACCGGTCAACTCCATCACCTCGAGCATGACTCGCTCAACTTCGGCTGAGGGTAGGTCAATTTTGTTTAGAACAGGAATGATGGCCAGTCCCAGCTTGCGAGCCTGCTCGTAGTTGGAGAGCGTCTGAGCCTGGATTCCCTGGGTGGCGTCTACCACCAAGAGAGCACCTTCGCCGGCGGCCAGGGATCGGCTGACCTCGTATCCAAAGTCAACGTGACCTGGCGTGTCAATTAGATTGAGAATGTACTCTTGACCCTGGTACGTGTAGTTCATACGCACAGGCGCCAACTTGATTGTGATGCCCCGCTCTTGTTCAATCGGATTGCTGTCCATGATCCGCTCTTGAGGTCTGTCTAGAGCCTGCTGGCCATCACCAGGTTTAACTGATCGACGTTGAATTGTGCCGGTAACGTACAGAAATTGATCGGTCAGAGTAGTCTTACCATGATCAATGTGGGCGATAATCGAGAAATTGCGAATGCGTGATTTCATACGGTCTGGTGCCCCGGCTGGTTAAAACTAGTTACGGGAGAAGACTAGGCCGATTTCTTAGTTGCGGTTTTCTTGGCAGGAGCTTTT
>CAZSHY010000045.1:0-7079 GCA_964607125.1 uncultured Pseudomonadales bacterium
GGCAGGCAAGTCCCACCAAAGCTGGTTTTTTTGACCCATGACTAGGGCAAACTGCTTTTGAAATTCAGGCTTGCGGTCCCAGGGGTTGTAGCCCAGCACAGACACCGAGCCAGCGGTGGGGAAAAGCAGTCCAGACAAGACCTTGAGAGTGGTGGTCTTGCCGGCACCGTTTTGGCCGATAAATCCAACTATTTCGCCTTGTTCAATCGTAAAGCTGATGTCGTTGACCGCTTTGACCTCTTCGTATTCGCGGTGCCACAGGGATTTGATAGATCCCCACAGGCCGGGCTGTTTTTTGTAAACCTTGAAAAATTTCTTGAGGTTGGTAACTTGAATGACTGGGTCTGACATATATTCCTTGTGGTTTGATTATACTGGCTTATGAACTAGCCGAGGAGTAGCGTTTTAGGCCATGACTCCAAGCTAATTGATTGATCACAAAACTGACGGGCAGCATCACAGCAAACAGCATGAGGACTGATGGTTCAGCTTTGCCAAGTAACACTGACGCCGAAATGTTGCCAAAGAAAAAGATGGGCAAAATGGTCAGCAAAAATAACCGAGCAGGCTGAACAAACACGTCCATAGGGTACTGTGCGTATTCGGTAGCTTTATCAAGAATTTCGATCATTTGGCGAGACTGAGCCGAGTAAAAGCTGAGGGTGGCATATGAAGCAACCACGAAATAGACGACTAGATAGCTGGCTAAAAGTGAAACTCCAAACAGCAGCCAGTTGGCGGTTGGAATCATCAAAGTTGAGTTGCTTAAAAAGTTCAGCATTAGCCCAATCAGACAAAACATGCTCAGAAATGGGCCAAACTCAGGGCGGGAAAACATGCTCAAAAATTGCGGATTGAGCGGCCGCATGAGTATGAAGTCTAGTTCTCCGAAGCGTACCAACTTATCCATGAAGTAGCGTGCACCGCCTTCAAAAAATGTCAGATAGGTGAAGCCCATGAAGAGCTGACAGCAGAAGTACAATAATATGCCTTCCTCCCTGTTCCAGCCGCCCAAAACAGGCGTATGTTGGTAGATGACGCTAACTATACCGTAGAGCGCAATTTGCCAGGTTGGGAAGTAGAGGGAGCGTATCAACATATTGGTGCGATACGCAAAAAAATTCTTAAAAGCAAATGAGAGGATGTGGGCGTAGACGCGGAGATATCTTTTCATACACCAGTACTTTCATAGGCAAGCAAGCCCCGATGCCAGACAAATATTCTCAGACCTGTGACCAATAAACTCCAAGCGGAAAGTACGACTAAGCCTTGGAACGCCTGATCAATGGGAACTGCCCCCTGCAGGAGTTGGGCTGGGGTATAAACCAGGTGCGAGAATGGCAAGTAAAATGATACCTTCTGCCAGAAGGGTGGGAAAAGGTAGAGCGGTACCCAGATACCAGAGATAAAACGAAATAATCCAAACCATGCCCAGCGGAGAGCGTAGACATCTTGGAGCCAAAATGAGAGCGAGGACATGCAAAAGAAAAAGGTAAACGAAAAATAGTAAACTACAGGCAGGTATGCGCAGAACATGAGCAGTGAAAGTGGATTGAGGCCAGCTGGTTGGAGCCAGAAAATGACTGGCGCAAACACGACCAGCTTGGTGGCTAGGTCAATGCTAGCGCTGGCGGCCTGCTGCATAAAATACATCCAGTAGGGTGAGAGCGGCTTGACCAAAAATTTTGATAAGTAACCCAGCTTGATGTCTTCTTCAACATACCAAGTGTGGAAGTTGGCCAGGCCGAAGATGGTGGCGGTAGAAATATAATAGGCAATCAGCCCGGATGGTGAGAGCAGCGGACTGTCAGAGCTGGCACCGACTTTGATCCAAATCACAGATAGAAAAATGACCGAGAAGGCATACTTAAAAATGCGCATGAACAGATCGAGTCGGTAGGCTTGCTCGTTTTGCAGACCAATGGCATATGACTTGAGGTATGGTAAGAAGTTGATCCGCATATCAGCCCCCTACTCCTGAGTACCGGCGAATGGACAGATTAAAAAACGCTCGGCTGAGTATGGCCGCCACCACGGTATAGGCTAAAAAGTAGCTCATTCCAGATAGGGTGGCTTTGCCCAGAAGTGCCTCTGCTGGCAGCGAGCTAATTAACCCGAGGGGCAAGATGACGGTGAGGATGGTGGAAAAAATACCAGTATAAACGCTGCGAGGGAACCGCCAAATCCGAAGTAGGTTGGGCACAATTTCATTGATGTTATTCAGTCGATTTACCCACATTCCCAGAGTAGAAATAGTGAACCAAAATAAGTACAAAAAGCTCAAAGCTGTCGCAAACATGAGGCAAAATATGATTGCTTGTTGAGTTGTCGGCCAAAGGCCAGTGTCGGAGAATTGTCTGAGTAAAATCAGAAATCCAATCACGATTCGGACGGCGTTGGTGTAGCTGCCCGTGTGGGCCATGATAAAAAATTGAGTGTCGATGGGTTTGAGCATGATGCTTGATAGGTAGCCGTTAAACAAATATTTGGTGTAGTCCACCATGTTGTGATACATGACTGACCAGATCAGGCCATCGAGCATGGTAGAAATGCCCACCAGTACGAAGATTTCATGGCGGCTCCAACCGGCGATGCTACCGCCATTAGCCGAGATCATCAGTTCCATAAAAAAGACGTGGAATAGTCCCCACATGGTTGAGACAAAGGTCCAAAAGAAAAAATTGCCGCGATACTCCATCATCCGCATCACCTGCAGTCTGCGAAAGTGCCAGAAAAGTTGCCAATATTTTTGTAGTATGCGCATAATGTGTGTTATCCGCCTGCTGAGGCGTAGTGTTTTTGGGCCCAGTTCCAAACCGTTGTCGTCGCGACCAATAGACTCAAGCCGGATGCGATGATGACGAGCAAGTCGCTCCCAGAAAGAGTTTGCGAGCCTTGGATCACACCAATTGGCACCGCGTAAAGGTACTTGAAAGGAAGTAAGTTGACTAGCTGTTGCAGCCAGGCTGGCATCAGGCTAAGGGGAATGATCATGCCACTGAAAAGTGACAGCACTACCCACTTGAAGTGTTGGAGGCCCTCGGCGCCTTCAAACCAAAATGTGGCTAGCACGGTCATCATGGCCAGACAAAACTCAACTATGTAGCCAAAGCCAAGTAGGAGGATAAACACCGGCAGACTGGGCCAATGAATCTGGGGCAGAGAGCCGGGCAAGTAACTAGCCATGAGCAGGTAGGTGCCGGCTAATAGCGGCAGCGATAAGGCCAACCAAAATAGCTTTCCGCCCAAGTCTTGATATAAAACCTGGAAAGGATAGCTGATTGGTTTGGTCAAGTAGGTATCAACTTTGCCCTCGACTACCTCTTGAGCACGCCAGGTTTCAAAGTGCGCGGCTGAAGTTGTATCAATCAAAGTCACGATGAAGTAGTACTGAACTATCGCCCCGACTGTCAATCCGCCGACGGTGCTGGATGGCTGAAGTGAGCCTGTCCAGACTAGGAGCAAGACCACGAGATTGACTACACTCAGGAGAATCCAAACTAACAGCTCAGCGCGGTACTGAAGTGATTGAACAAATGAGATTTTGATGTACTCGAGAATCGAACGCATCCGTCTATTGTAGCACTCAGTTTACCCGAAAAAAGTCAGGCTAGGGAGACAATACTGGCTCGACTGAAAACAGTGAGTACAGGTTACCAAACTTCTCGCTTGAGAGGCTTGCCGGCGCGGAAGTTGACCACGCGGTGACCTTTGACGGTCTGGCGCTTCTTTTCGTCACCGAAGGGGACGACTTGTTTGTCACCGACTTGGCTGACATAGAAGGTGCCGAAGCCTGAGATGACGACTTTTTCACCCTTCTTAAGTCCGCGAGTGACTTCTTCAAACAAGGCCTCGATGGCGTCAATGGCACCCTTTTTGGTCAGGTGAGCGCGCTTGGAGATGATAGCGATTAATTGTGATTTTGTCATGATGTATCCCTTTATTTGGTATTATTACTACCCAAGAAACAACTCGGAGATTGCATTATATCGCCTTCTGTTAATGTGTAAAGGCGCTGTTTCTCACCCACACCCACAAAGGCCCCACCTAAATCTCCAATCGTCAGGCTGGGGGAAGCATTTTAAATATAGTCGTAGCGTTTGAGAAAAGCTACCATCACGCCCGTCATGTCGAAGCAGATGTCGCGGAAAGTGCCATAGCGGCCGGGGACAAAAGTTTGGTGGAGTTCATCGGCGGCGGCATAAACTAGCGTGAGTAGGAGGGGCAAGATCCAGAGCAAGTGCTGGTGCTTGGTTTGGAAAGCGGGGGTGGTGGTAGTAAACACGCTCCGCTGCAGAAGTAGAAATAGCACGCCGTAGACGAACATATGGGCTGATTTCTTAAACACAAAATCTAGGGTCGAGACGTCCAGACCAGGTAGGACGCTCTGCGACGAAAGCAGAAAAATGAAGATGGCCCAAAGAATTGGCGGAGCGTAGGCGCTAACGAAGCGAAGCCAGGAAGGCCGACTGCTTGAGGATGCTGTCGGCGGCTGGGTTGAGGCTGATTTGGCTGTTAGGTGTGACATAGGCAGTGAACTTGGCTAAGCGCAGGGCAAAGCCGCTGGCTAGGGCAAGTAACCCACCGATTATACCATTTTTGGAGTCAGGATTAGGCGATGGGGAGGTGGGGAGCTGTGAGGCAGGGGGCGGAAGCAGAGCGGAGTCTGGGGAGGTTGGTAGGTCTGCTGTTGCTGGTGGTGGGCTGGTGGGTGGGGGCGCGGCTGTGTTGGCTGGCGGGTTGGTTGGCGGCCACCAAACTGTTTCCGAGAGGGGCTGATCGGCGATTTCAGCGTAGGCGGTGGGGTATTGAAGGAAGTTCTGGAGGGTGTGGACAGGAGTATGGTGAGAAGGGGGCGAGGTTTGGCTGAAGGTCAAGGAGTTTGGAGAGCCAGTTGGGAAGGTTTCGGTAGCATCTTGATTAGCGGCCGCGGCGGGGTCTGGCGTGGGTGAGGCTTGAGTGCCGGTGGTAGAGCCGGTGGCGTTGTGCTTGCCAGGTGTGGGTGTAGCAGGGGTGGCAGTGCCGTTGGTCACGGTCATGGACATGCCGGAGGTACAGGCGCCGTACACCACGCTATCTACAATCTGACTATCTTCATCTAGGAGGTAGACAGAGTCGCCGCTGTTATTCAGGAGGCTACGTGACCAAAAGAAGACCGAATAGCCAGAGGCGGGTATGGTGCCGCGAATCAGCTCGGTATTGCCCGAGGCGTCTTGGATGAGCCAGTTCTGGAGGGCAACGGCAGCCTCGCCTGGATTATGGAGCTCCACCCACTCACTTTGTCCGGTCTCCGGGCACGCGCCAATTTCCGAAATGGTGAGGATAACGCCGTCAGCTGGCAGCGAGGAGGCTGGGGTTGGCGTCGGAGTTGGTACTGAGGGAGTGGGTGGAGGCGTGGGGGTGGGAGTTGGGCTGGTTTGTGGCGACGGTGTGGGCGAGGGTGGGAGCTGATTGGGGTTAAACTGGTTGGGCGTAGGCTGGCTGATGTACCAGGTGGCGGGTTCGGACGCGCCGGCCCGGCTCCAGCTCTGATCATTTGTGCTGCTGGTGAAGTTCATGGAGTCTATGGTTTGGCCTAGGGCATCTTGGAGGGTGACGCCATCAGCGGAGTTATTGAGTTTGGCGGTGGCTAGGTAGATGACGAGGGTGGTGTTTGGCTCCAACACCTGCGAGAGGGTATATAAGGTGCTGGGGGTGGTGAGCTGGTCGCTCAGGGTCCAGCCAGTCAGGTCCACAGGTGTCGGGCTTGGGTTGTACAGCTCTACCCATTCGGAGCCAGCGGTGGGGGCGGGGTGGACCTCGGTGAGGAGGATAAGGTGAGAGGAGGCTTGGGCTGGTGAGGGCCAGCGTAGTAGGATTAACAAGATTAAAAGCAGCGCAAGTGGGTGGTGCATGCACTTAGTGTAAATGGCCAAGCTTACAAGAAGCGTAGAGTTTGGACGGCAGTTATTAGTTGCGGGAACCGGTAAAAACTTGTTTAGCCTGGGAGACTAGTTTAGCGATTCTGCTAACCATCTTTCGTTCCTCCTTGCGCTGTTTTACCAGCAAGCGAAAGTGAAATATTACTGTTGAGATTAATATGCCATAGCCTACAAACGCAAATATTTGCGGCCAGTAAAAGACAATAACATTGTGATTTGTTGCTGTGACAGTGTTGGGCGAAAGCATAAATTGCCAACTGTTCGCCCACCCATTCAACCTCCTGTGCAGAACTGTTTCGCGCATCACATTTTTTCCGACCAAGAGCCATCCCTTGTCGAAACCCTGAGAAAGTGAAACCAGGCACTTAGAATTGGATGTGCCCAGTGATTTGATTTCTAATGAGTAGAGAGTGGGCAGTATTGTCGATATTTTTTCTATTACGCATTCGTTATCATTTAATCGCCATTCATCAGGTTCAACCGTAATTTTAGCCAGATTTTCTGCGGAGAGCGGTAAGCTGGTTAGGTACACACCATTAATTGAATTGGAGCTCATTTCTTTGCCAAATGATTTTGTCTCAATATTAATCCGATAATTTTGGGGAGAACTTCCACCTGTAGAAATAAGCGGAAACGACCGGTCGTAATTTTCATCTGAGAACAAATATTCCAGTGCTAATGTGCGCGTAGCCAGGTTCTCCACAAACAACTTTGTGCCCCTGCCAGAAATATGAGAGCCAATCACGCGCAAAATGTGGTCTCTATTAGTGGGCGTTTCATAAAGGGTAAGTGATTCGCAAATACTGCCTTTTTTGGACGCGCTGTATAAGATGTCAGCATCTAATTTATTTTTTCTGACTGAACCTCGACCGAGTAAATCGCAGTTCTCTGCACCGCGATCGGCTACCGCTGCAAAAGCATCTGTTCTCTGAACCGTAGAGAGTTTTAGCTGAGTCAGTTCTTCTGAGCTTTCCAATTGCTGGTCAGGAAAAGATAGCGCGGATTGCCAAACACTAGCTTCGAGCCTGGAAGACTGTGCAAGTCCTTGATCTAACAAAACCTCGTCATCAGAAATTTGAGCCTGCCTTTTGTCATAGACCTCAACTACGATCGGTAAATTGGGTGTGAGATTCGTCATCTGCAGTCTAACTGATGAGT
>CAZSHY010000045.1:7089-8987 GCA_964607125.1 uncultured Pseudomonadales bacterium
TACTTTGATGAAGAAAAAACAAATTTATTCTTGTTGGCAGTTAGTTCAAAAATTTGACCGTTGATGCTGATATACGCATCCGAAAGCGCCTCTTTCAGCTGCACGCTCAGCGGCGGTAGACTGGGCGCAGAGATGACTCGCTGTGTAGTTAAAACTAAAACCGGACTCTCAAACGACACCGTTATGCTAGTCCCATCGTGGTTAATCGTGGCAGGTGGATTGTAGTAACTATTGTGAAGTAAGTCAGAAAGAATTAGTTTACCGCCAGATAGGCCAGAATTAGCAGGAGTGGATATTGAGCCATCATTATATGCAGCTGACGCCATTTCACCTACAAGGCTTGCAAATGGAAACTGGATTACGTCATTTTTGTCCAAATTACTAACTTCTAGATACGGCACACTTAACTTTTCGGAGCGCACGTCTATTTTTTTCAACCGGTTTTGTTCTAATTCGACGATCGTATATTTCGAAGGGGTGCTGATCAACGCGGCGTGATCGTTGCTCACTGGCGCCATATATAAAGTCAGTACACCCTCTTGCCAAATGGATTGTAAGTTTTGTTCCTTGAGCCAAGTACGAAGCCACGCAATAGTTGCTGAACCATCTGATTGAGGGAGGAAGATACTTTCATCAACCAGTATATATGTCAGGTCGTAGCTCTCAAGGAGAGTGTGAAGTTTGTCACCATCTCGTGAGTCAACAGCATAAGCAAGCTGAGAATATAAATTCTCATTAGTAGCGCTCCATGCATCAAATGCGCGGTCAGTTGTTGCTTGGGGAATCATCTGCCAGACAAAGCCTGACCCCCGGTGACCCCAATTATTGAACGTCCAGCCATATTGCGAAGGCGATGGCAGCAGCAGAATTTTGCGCGCAATTGGCTGATCGCTGAGGTATGTTTGCAGCGAGAAGTATTCCTGGGGTACCGATACCCAAAGATTGGGATAAAAAAAGCTGCCGGTCATGCTGGGGTGTCCAATTCCAATAATAGCCAAGGTAATTGCACTAAAAATCACTGTCGCGGCTATGACCTGCGATACAAAGCGGTTGAGTTGACTAAACAAATACCATAAACCCATGGCAATGAATACACTCATCATGCAGGCGTAACCCAGGGCGAATTTGGTGAAGGTAAATCTAAAAATATCTGAAAAATACGGAATTACCTCACGAAATAACTGAGAAACAAAATTAATTGGAAATGCAGTAGTTGCAATCATGGACAGAAAAAAGAAACCAGCCAAAATTATTGACCAGCGAATTGGCCTAAAGTCACGGTCTCTCCTGGCTATCAGTAATTGCACTAGTCCAAGCAACGCTAGGATAATGAATAAAGCACAGGCAACTAGGTAAAAATTTGAATGATACAACACATCCCATTTACCCATCATTAACTCATATGAGTTGGTTGATTGGTTCCAGTCGTGATAGTCTAGGTTGAATCCACCAAAAGTAAGCACTGATTTCCAGTCACCCCAGGCCATATTTCTCAGTTCGATTTCGGTGGTGGAGAGAGCATTAATCTTTGATTGACTAATTTCCGAGGCTTTATTAATCGCTGAGTAAAGGTATCCAAATCCCCAAAGTGCATTTATTGCTACGAGCGAAGTGATAACTAGTAAGATTTCTTTACCATGTTGCTTGACGGATGAAGCACCATGTGCCAATAACGCGATGCCAATTAGCATTGAGTACGCTATGAACACAGATGGCACATGCGCCTGGCCTACAAACGCCAGGTTTACCAGGGAAAAATACAGGAGTGTAGAAATATTTTTTTCTTTCAAGTACCGGAAAAGTAAATATAAACCCCAAGGTAGAGCGGCAAAATGATAAGCAAAAACCTCTAGTGGTAAGTAAAACATTTGAATCGTCATGAAGTTATATTGGTAAAA
>CAZSHY010000046.1:0-8830 GCA_964607125.1 uncultured Pseudomonadales bacterium
TGAAGTCTCTGGGCAGCATCCACCATCAGCGCCACATATTCTTTTGAGCGATCGCCACCGTTGATAAAATCAGACTCCACATCGTAATCTATAGGCACACTCCACATTAGAATTGGGGGTCGATCAATCTTGTTTTGTTGAAAAGACTTTAAGATAACTTCCTGGTAGAACTTTGATGATGTTTCAGGTCCCAAGCCGCCGATAATGCCAATTGTTTTCATCATGAAATTATAACCCCAACTACTTCCACATCTTAGGTCTAGACCGCCTCAGCCTCTGGGTCCGCCAATTCTTCTTCATTAGATATATCAAACTGAATTTTTAATCTATGAATTTCTACACGAATTAAATCGAGAATTGCAGGATGCCTTTTGTCTTCATTTAAGGTAAGAGTGAATCTCTCCATTTGAGAATGGTATCTCCACAGTTTTCGAACAGCCTCAACTGCTTCTGCCCGAGTGGCAATCTTTTTGGTTTCATCCATGTACTTCCTCGCCTCGGTGTTCATGATTATCAGTGCGCTATCATTTAGAACTTCTGCCATTGTTGTCCCTTCGACTTATCTTTATTTCGTCTACAGTATATAATCCTCTTGGTTGGGTTCTATCCAGGCTGCCCCTTTTGCCCCCCTCCTCCACAACTCAATCACCCCCAAAATAACCACCAGACTAATTCCCAGGTTGAATGCAAAGTTGTTCGGAGAGGATTTATCAATCGCGCCACCAATGAAGTAGGCTAGCACCACATACGGCAGATTAGAGAGTAGATTCAGCGTGGACAGCGCGGTTGCCCGGTTTTTGGAACTAAAAATTTTGTTAAAAGTAATTGATCGGCTATTCCTGAATGTGGTCGATGAAGCAATCCTGACAATAATCAAGCCAGCACCCATGATTACGCCGACATATTTGGCCAAGATAAAGCTGGCCAATAGTGCAGCCACAGAAAGAATTAGTGCTTTTCGGCCACCCAGAATTTTTTTGAATTTGGGAAAGTAGTGAGACGCGACTGCGGACAGCAAATAACCCACGCCAAATAAAATCCCAACCACAGACGGCGCAATCCCATACTCTTTGGCCTGAGAAATACCCAGAATCTGCGAGGCCACATAGTAGCCAGCTGCGATCGTAATAAATGTCAGTGAAGTAAATGTCGTATTTTGGTTTTGAAACAGCTCGCGCAAGCCCGTGACATTTTGCGACACCATATGGGACCAGGCGTATTTTTCTGAATCAATTCTGGGTTCATGTAGCCGCAGAGCCGCGACCGCGGCGATGGCCGTTAGAATGCCTTGGGTAACATACGGCAAGCGGAAATTAATTTGATATAAGAATCCGCCCGCCACTGAGCCAATAAACAGACCAATCCAAGTAATCGCCTCCAGCCGGGAGGTCACGTGCTCGAACAAATGCTCCTGGTCATTGTCCTTCAAACTGTCATAAACCAATGCTTCCAAACTGCCCGAGTAGAGGGCGTTTGACAGCGCCGCTAAAAATATGAAGAACACGAATGCGCCAAATGACTGCGAAACGGCCACCCCAAACATGCTGATGGAGAAAAATATGTAAGAAATGACGATGGCTGTTTTTCGGCCAAACATGTCGGCAAAAGCTCCAGTGGGCACTTCCAGGACTATGCTGGCCAGTCCGCCAATTGCGCTGAGCAGGGCTATTTGGGTAAAGCTGAGGAACTTGGAGTAAAAGAACAGCCAGATTGCGATGGGGAAAAATATTTCACTGACAAACGCCAAGAAATAAGCTGTCCGAATATTTCCGCTAGTTGGTTGTTCAGCCATAGCTTTTTAGTGAAATAAATTGCTCACAAGGCGTGTGCGAATTGTACCAAAAATCTGCTAGAATAGCCGCATGATAGATGGTAAGGAATCAAACTATCCGATTTTTCGAAGAACTCCACGCATGAGTGCGAGGGAAAAAGCTCAGATTGAACTAAACAGACAAGAAAGAATTAGCATGAACGCCAAATTCTTGTTCTGTTCTAATTTAAAGGGTGTTGCCAACCCCATTGAGCTGAGCGGTACCAAACTTGTGGGTGATCATCTCGAGGTGCCAGTGTATCTCCGCCCAGGCAAAAATGTGCTTTTTCAGCCACCATTCTCCGATCTATTTGAGGATGATGATTTACTACCACTCTCATTGTTTACTCCACCAAAAGGTTTTTCCTTTCCCCAGGACGTTACTGACGGCTTTGAACGTGAAACTGTGCAACTTAGCGAACAAAACTGGAGTATTTTTAAGCTGGCCGAACTTTATACAACCCTGCTCATTCGACCCAGATGGATTGTATCCAACGCCAGCGCACAGAAACCTGGATTCGTTCATTCACTTTCGCCAGATGAAGCTGCTCACATGGAATCAATGAATCAGCTTGCAGAAACAAATAAAACAGAAATCATAGAATATTTGCTCAACGACCACCTCTTCCTCTTTAAGAGAATTTTCAATAAGCCCACAGCGGAGCTTGCAAGAATGAGAATCGATAAATTAATGCAGAAAGTCAACACTAAACTGAGTCTGTTTCATGCTAACTGGCAAGGTTATTTCTCAAGAACGGGCAGTACACTTGATAATTTGGGAAATATAATTAAGTTTGCAATTCCTTCATTTGTTCACTACTGTAGTACCGCGACAGACACTCGTCTGGCTGGTATGAAGGTCGAAGTGCCTGAGATGTTTGATCTAGTTGAGGTCGGTAACTTAACCCAAGCTGACTTCGCGAGAACGGTAGGTATTGCTGGGAAAAAAGATCTCAATCAGAAGCATCGCATTCACAAGAGCGGCCTGCTGACGTAGCAACCTAGCTCAAAATATACGCACATTGATCTCTACCCAGGGCTGCTATAATCTGCCCATGCGCACCCTCCTCATCCTTGCCAGCAGTCTCCTAGCCGTCATCTCCCCTGTCCTATACATCCGCGCTATTCTCTCGGGTGAGGCTAAACCCCACCGCACCACTCGCTTCATCCTCCTGGTCATCTCGGTTCTGACCACTGCCTCGTTGATTGCCCAAGGTGACAGGGTGGCAGTCTGGTTGGCAGGGATTGCAGCGATCCAGTCCATTTTTATCTTCGCCGTCAGCATTAAGCGCGGCATGGGTGGTTGGGAGAAAAAAGATCTGCTGTGCATGGCCATCGCATTGCTTGGTATTGTGCTCTGGCAGACCACGAACAACCCAGCGCTGGCACTGTATGCGGCCATCGCTGCTGACTTCACCGGCATGATTCCCGCGCTGATTAAAACCTATCATTTCCCAGAGACTGAAATCTGGACGTTTTATTTCCTTGATGTATTTGCCGCGCTGTTCAGCGTACTGGCCGTGGAAAGCTGGACGATGGAACAAACTTCGTACCCAATTTACATCCTGCTCATCAACATCGTCATGGTGGTGCTGATTCTCCGAAAGCACTTTCCGCTTGTTGATAAATCTGGCTCAGGTTGAGCAAACTTTGTGCCAACTATTCGTTAGACATTGAAATCTGCCTGCCCCGTAGTAGAATGACCAGGTTACCCGTAAACATTGCGGTACTATCATGGCAAAATCATACAAACCAAGTCAGGAACAGCCAAAAATCATACTTTTTGATCATGACGAGACTCTTTCTTTTGCTGATCCCGTTGAAGCAGCTAGTTTGCTTTATGCATTCCACTTTGCCAGTCGTCAGCTTAAGCTCCCCAAGGACTCATCGCTAGATGTAGAAATGCTGAGGCTCAAAACCAAAGGAACTACGGAAAAATTTCTGGTTGATTACTACTGCGCCCTGGCCGCCATGCCACCCAAGCTAATTGAACAGTTCCATACCTACTTTTATTTTGGCAGATCCAAATGGTACGCTAACATGCTGACAGACGGCGAATATATTGTGAGCAACTATTACTCGGATGCGGTAGAACTCCTTGACCGTTGCGTGCGCTCCATTGGTGTACGGTGCGGACTCGTAACAGGTAATCCCGAAGCAGTGGCAAAGGTTAAAGTTGCTCCCAACGTACTGCGGACCTTCACGCACAAACGTCAAATAATGGCAGCGTTTGGTGATCAGGCATCAACCCGTCAGGAACTCTTGCACAAAGTTGTTGAAAAAATTCAAGCCTTTTGGCCAGAATTTTCTGTGGAATTAGACAATTTGGGTTTTGCTAAAAATGTTTTCTACATAGCGGACAGCGAGGCTGATTTTTTTGCGGGACTGGATTGCCACTATCGCGTCATTTGGGTACCCTCGCGCACCCTGAGTGAGGTCAAGCAAGTTGCCGCCTCTAAACCAATTGCCTACATTGCTCAGATGTTAAAAAAACAAACTTTAATTACCAACAACCTACTTTCCCCATCGGTACTCAAGTTCCTAAACCTAGATGAAAAATAAACTATGAAAAAAATGCTCATGTTTGACCATGATGGAACAATTTGTCAAACAAACTCAAATGCATATGACAGCATTATTCATGCTGCGGAGGAGTCAATTTCCCAGCTTCAGCCACCAATTAACCATACGATTGAAAACTGGGAGGAGCTTTTTAAGAATACCGAGGGTACTACTGAAGCCAACCTAGCCCATCACCTTTTTGCACAACTGGGCATCCCGAATGCGCTTCAAGCTGAGTGCGCTACCAAATTTTACTTAGCGAGGGCGCGGTGGTACGAGAGCATGCAATCTATGGGAGAGTATGTGTGGGACAGTTACTACCCAGACGCGCTCAAGCTTATAGCAGCTGCGGGTCAAGACAAAAATGTCCTTCTGCACTTAGTCAGTGGCAACCCCAGATCGACGCTCGAAAAACGGATGCCAAAGGAAATTGCTTTACATTTTCAGAATCATGACTTTGAACTTCAGGGTACATTCGGAGAAGAAGCCAGGACCAGAAAAGATCTTATTTTGATCAACATCGAGAAAGCCAAGCAAGACAACCAGTTTTCGAGCAAGCATGATGCCAAGGGGTTTTTGAGCAACGCGTACTACATAGCAGATAGTGAAAACGACTTGTATGCGGGTCTAGAAGCCAAGGTTCGGGTTATTTGGATCCCTTCCCGAAAGCTTCAGACTGTAGTTGAACAAAAGTCCAAGCGAGAAATTCGCCTTTTTGAGACGTTTATTGGCAACGAGTTTATAATAGTCAATAACTTGGACTCTGATGACGTTCAACGTTTCCTAGCCTGATCAACGTACGCTTGACAGCCGCCTTTTATTTACCGTAATATGTATACAGTTGTGAACCAACTGTGGTAAAAAGTAGCGAAAGCTCCATGAAAAAAAAATCAACACGCCAGGCAAAACCTGCGCAGATTAGCGTCAACCAACTTCTGGTTGGTTTATTACTAGTACTCGGCGCTGTCTTAGGCACACTCACCATTACCAAAAGCCAATACCTTGGGTCTGACGCCAGTTCTGGCAAGATAGCCATGGTTGAAGAAACTGATGGACCTATTAAGCCTCAATATGGTTACCTCTGGCCAAACACCGCGGGTCCATTTCTTAAATCAAATGAGCCCTATCCTTGGATGACATACAAGTCAATTTCCAATCTGCCAGGATCATTAAGGTTTACTCAAATTAATACCAACCCCACACAGAGTGTTGCGTATTATGGAAAGTTAACCGAGCCGGTTTTGTACACTGATGGAGACAACCAAGTTGGTGAACCACAAACCACTGCCCAAATTTATGGATGGACCACAGAGCTATGTGATAATAACGATCATGGATTCATTTTCCGTCCAATTATTGAGCAGCCAAATGGCTCATGGATAGTGTCTGGCAACCAGCTCATCCATTTTGGTGCATTATCAACTCCAAACATGAACTGTCATGCTGATCCCAATCGTCCCGGTTGGAACTCATTTTGGGGACAGGGTCAGTATATTGGCAACATGGACGCAAATATTTATGCGGGTGCCATCTCTTACGCTACATACAACTGGGGCTCTACACCAGCTTACGTAGAAGTTGCTAAGGTAACTCTTAACAACCCACTCCAAGCATGGCCACCTGTTAATTAGTCATAACCATATAAGTTACTTAAAGACCCCGAGGAATCGGGGTCTTTTTGTTTGGCCAACTGCATTCACTTGGTGCTATAATTTCCAGATGCATATCGCCATTTTCGGAGGTAGTTTTGATCCCCCACACCTTGGCCACTTATTAGTGGCAAATACTTTGGTTGATCAAAAGCATGCTGATGCAGTTTGGTTTATGCCCTGCGCCGACCATCCCTTTCACAAGAATCTAACGCCAGTGGAACATCGCGTAGCCATGCTTCAAAAACTCGGTCACCAGCACAGCATTTGCATGTACGAAGCTCACAAACTAAATACTAGCTACTCAATTGAGACTCTTGAATACTTTCAGGCTCTTTTTCCCTACGATTCATTTTCTTGGGTCATGGGTTCTGATCAGCTTGCAACTTTTAACAAATGGCATCGGTATCAAGAACTTACTGACAATTTTCATATTTTTGTTTATCCTCGTGAAGGCTACCCCGCTCACCCGCTACATCCCAACATGACGTTGTTAAAAGATGTAAGTTTAAGCTCGGCATCATCTACTCATACTCGCCAACTACTGGCAGCGGGACAGTCAATTACTGAGCTAACTCCTCCCGACATAATCTCGTATATTCAATTACACCAACTCTATCAATCATGAACTCCAACACCCCCAGCACCATTATAAATTTTATAAAAGAAACATTTGTTGCTCAAAACGCACCTAAAGCCGTAGTCGCGGTGTCTGGTGGGATTGATTCAGCGGTATCACTAACTTTGACAGCGCGAGCAATTTCTCCAGAAAATGTTTTTGCCATATTAATGCCCTACGGCAACCAAGATATGACAGATGCTACATCAGTCTGCGAATTTAACCAGATTCCTTCTAACCAAACAGTCGTGTTAAACATTGCTGACAGTGTGGAGCAACTTTGTAGTTCACTGCAGGTTCCCACAGCTGATTACCTACGTCGAGGAAACATCATGGCGAGAACTCGCATGATCGCCGTTTATGATTTGGCCAAACAAAAGCAAGCCTTAGTGGTCGGCACTGAAAACAAATCAGAGTTCTATTTGGGCTACTTTACTAGATTTGGAGATGAAGCATCAGATATAGAGCCAATTTCACACTTAACCAAAACACAAGTTAGAACGCTCGCCGCTGAGCTTGGTCTACCTCAACCCATCTTGGACAAAGCGCCATCGGCTGGACTGTGGACAGGTCAAACTGATGAGAAGGAGCTGGGATTCACCTACCAAGAGGTGGACAGCGTCATTAATTCACTGCTAACCGGCAAGCCAACACCTCCAATTGTTTCAGATAAAACCATAGACAGAATCAAAAAAAGGATTCAGTCACAATCATTCAAACACCACGTGCCATATCGGCTTGAAGCCAACCCGTCTCTGGATTTTTAACTTTTTGCCATTAAAAAGCCAGCTCTTTTGGAGCTGGCTTTTCGTGTCTAAACTGAATCAATCAGTTATTTGTCGAGGTCGAAACCGACGACAGCAATTGATTGGTAACCCATCGATGCATAAGCAGGGATGAGGTTAGCTGGCACAATCACGGTCTTTTTTGTACCGTTGAAAGGCTTCTTCCAGATGTGCTTCATGTCAGCGGTGGTGCCCAAGTAGGCATAACCCATGGACCGAAGATCAGCGGTAGAAGAAACATAAGCTGAGTTTGATTTAGCGCACAAGAGTTTGTCTTGGGCTACATTGATCAAACCTAAGGTACGCGTGTACTGGGTTAAAGTACAACCACCGGGGTAGTTGCTAGGCATAACCATGGTATCACCCAGAGTCATGACTGTTCTTGCTTCCCAAGTACTGGCTTGAGTTGCTGAAGCGGTAACGCCGAAAACTACGGCGAAGACTGCCAAAGCGGCGATAAGTTTCTTCATAGAAAACTTTCTTCGTAATATGTAACTAATGCGTATTATAAGACGCAAACGTCTATTTGTCAATCTTTTTGCATCATTCTGAATCAGCTAAATTCCCTGAGCATAGCTTTCCAATGCCCTGATGACTGGTATCGTACGTCGGCCCTTTTCAGTCAGCACATAGGCGACTGAAATCTTATCAATAGTCTCCACTTGTCTTCTGATCAAACCTGCTGCCTCAAGTTTTTTAAGTCGATTGGTCAATGTGACAGGGTTCAAGTTGTGCAGCGCTCGCTGTAGACCACAAAATCTGAGTGACCCCAGCTCAAGATGAGTAATTATGCCTAGCACCCAAGGATCACCAAGCAGTTGGTAAGCTTTCTCAATTGTTTTCTGGGTTGACACAGGATTCATACTTGATTACTATAGTTTTTATATTACTATACTTTTTTAAGTATTATACCAAACGAAAGACCTATGACCGACCAAACTCGTCCTTTTGACACTCTAGCAGATTCCGCTACCATTGAAAAAACCATAGCTGCCCTCAAGAGCAATGGCATATCTGCTCAATTGGTAGCTGACCGCGACTCAGCCAAAGCAGCGGTAGCAGGACTTTTACCCGAGGGGGCTGAAGTCATGAATATGACCTCAATCACTTTGGATGAATCTGGCATCGAGACCATGGTCAATGATAGTTCCAAGTATACCCCAGTCAAAGCCACCTTAGCCAAAATGGACCGGGCTACTCAAGGCAAACAAATGCAACAACTTGGCGCAGCGCCCGAGTGGGTTGTTGGGAGTGTCCACGCAGTAACTGAAGATGGTGTCGTGGTAATTGCTTCCAACACTGGCAGTCAGTTGCCAGCCTATACATACGGCGCTCAACATGTGATTTGGGTTGTCGGTACCCAAAAAATTGTCTCTTCTTTAGATCAAGCTATGAAGCGTATCAA
>CAZSHY010000047.1:0-8720 GCA_964607125.1 uncultured Pseudomonadales bacterium
TGGTGACAAGAAATTAGTTATAAAAAACCAGGCGTTATTGACCAACCTCAATCTGGAGTCAAATTTAGCGGCACACTTACCGCACTTGAGACAAACTTACGCTAATAAAATCCTACTCAGGGCCAAAAAAGCCACCGGAGAAAAAGGCGACCTATTCCTTCTCGACACCCTGACTGAATCCTTAATTAAACTTTAGAACGCCTTACTCTGCTTTTCTGGTTTTAACCGCAGCCTTAATGTTGAACTCCCACTGGTCACCGTCACTGGTATCGAAGCTGGTCGAGTTAGTCAGAGCGTAGTAATTGAGCAGGTGATTGCTCAGAGTTTCTTCAATTTCCTTCTTCTGCTCATTGAGCTCACCAACTTGGTTTTTAAGCGACACAGCCTGAGGCGTGTTCACAATTTGGGCTTTGCGCTCTTTAAGCTGTTGGGCAAACTGTTGAACCTGGGTTTCTGCTTCAGAAAGCTGGACATCATTTTCAAAAACCGACTTGAGACTCTCGCGTTTGAGCTTGAGCTCTTCCTTGACTCGCATCAGCTCCGTGGCGTTACGCTCAATGATGCTTTGGAGATACTCTAAGGTCTTAGCGACCTCATCTGACTGAGCTACTTCATCGGCAGCAGAGAGCTTAGCGCTGGATTTTTTACCTGTGGAACCTGCACCGGACGCTTGCGAGAGGGCGGACATGGCCAAATCTTCACCACTTTCCAGTACATCTTGATCGTCTCCCGCCTGGAGTTCTGGATCGGCGTTGGGGTTGAGTTGCTTGGTATCGTCGGTCATGATGAGCCCTTTCTATGGAATCAGACTGAGCATACTCTATGACTGGCTCTTGCTCAAGTGAGAAAAGAAACTCCCCTTGAACTTAGCCAAGAATAAGCCGATAATGCAGATATGCAAAAGTCTACCAAAATTGTCGCCACTATCGGACCAGCTACAGAAACTGAACAAGTTTTGGAGCATCTGCTTTTGGCCGGTATGAACGTAGCCCGCTTTAACACCAAACATGGTACGCCTGAGTGGCACCATGAGCGCATTGCGCGGGTCAAAACCGTCGCCGAGCGCATGAATAAGCCAGTTGGCGTTCTCCTAGACCTTCAGGGTCCAGAAGTGCGGATTACCATTCCAGGAGGTCAGGGTTTTGAGGTCAAAGATGGGGACGAGGTAGTTTTTACATCTAATGAAGTAGATACAGATCCTCACCATCCGCTCATCCCTCAGATGGTCATAGATTCGCTGCATGAGCATGATACTGTGCTGATTGATGATGGCATTGGCGAATTTGTAATCCTGAGCAAAGAGGGCTCTTTACTCAAAACTCGCGCTCTCAACGCGTGCACGGTGGGCAATCGCAAAACAATGAATACTCCCGGCGTGACTCTGGATATGCCGTCGCTGATTCCTGCAGACCTAGTCCAACTAGATGCCGCCACCAATGACACGGTCGATTACGTAGGCCTATCGTTTGTGCGAAACGCTCACGACATTGCCATTCTTCGCGAAGAGCTGAACAAGCGCAATTTGACCGCTTCAATAATTGCCAAAATTGAAAACCAAGCTGCCATAGACAATTTGGATGAAATCATTGACGCTGCCGACATTGTGATGGTGGCTCGCGGAGATTTGGCGGTAGAAATCCCATACCAAATGATCACCTATTGGCAAAAACAAATTATTCAACGCTGCCGAGAAAAAGCTAAGCCGGTCATTACCGCAACCAAAATGTTGATATCCATGGTGGACCGACCAAGACCTACCCGGGCTGAAGTTTCAGACGTAGCCAACGCGGTGTACGATGGAACCGACGCGGTCATGTTGTCGGAAGAAACGACAATTGGCAAATTCCCAGTTGAAACAGTCACCACCCAAGCCACCATCGTCACTTTCAACGAACAGCATGCCATGCCGCCTGCGCTGCAAATTGCAGATGACAGTCATACGGCTTACATCACTCATTCTGCGGTGGCACTGCTTAAAAAATCCACAAAAGCGGACTCAGAACTTCATATTGATAAAATTGTGTGTTTAACTGAAACCGGTGAAACCGCTCGCTTTCTGGCTAGGTATAGGCCAGGAGTTCCTATTGAAGTCCTGACTAGTAATCAGCAAACCTATCGCAAGCTGAGCATAGTTTATGGCGTGACACCGCACATTGTCGAGCTGCCCGGAGATAGACTCGAAAGCTCAGAGTCACTTTTGGGTAAAATTACCAGCATGGGTTTAGCCCAAACTGGTGAGACTATTTTACTAGTTCATGGCACTTTTTGGAAAAAACCTGGTCTAACAAACACAATGTCTGTGCTTACACTGTAGTAATTATTACCAATCCTCAGGAGGAAATTATCATGAAAAAATCATCCGGACTGTTCACCTTTTTAACTGGTGTCGCCCTTGGCGCAGCAGCGCTCTTTTTGTCCAAAAAAGAGAACCGCACCGCAGCACAAAAAGAAGTTGATCAAGTCAAAGCAGAGGCTCAAAAAGTGGTCAAGAAAGCAGCTAATGTAGCTACCAAAGTTGCATCCAAAAAAGCTACCAAAGTTCTTAAGACTGCCAAACGCGTTCAAGGTGTCGCCAAGAAAAAAGCGGCTAAAGTAGCCAAAGTTGTCAAAGAAGTTAAGAAAATAGTCTAATCAAGCTGGTGCCAAGTAGTTAGCGGCGCATCTATCCAACCATCTTTGAATTGGGAAATGTAGTCTGTTTTGGACTGCATGCCCGTGAGGTAACGGGCACTGCGGATGTTGACCATAATTCGAGGTGCGGTGAGAAGCAAAACACAACACACGCAAGCTATGTAAAAGATGGCTTGTTTCCAGCCTTTAGCCACAAAGTATTCCCGCGGCCACTTGATTAAAAGTAGCAGTAAGACGATAAAGCCAGCCAAAGCGTAGCGGGTGGAGCGGGGCGGCACGTACCACCAAATCAGCCAGCTGTTGATCACAAATAACCCCAGCAAGCGCTCAGTTTCATGGAGCGCGGGTCGAGATCTCAGCAACCAGAATAAAACTGGTACGGTCAAAATCACCAATGGCGAGATGTAGTCACGTGATAGAAGTAAGGCAATGGGGGAGTACCAAAGTGAGGCCGTAGCGGAAATGATTTGTGAAACTAAAGTCGGGGCGCCAATGGCGGAAATGCCGGCTACATGGTTAAAAATGGAGTAAAACGGGTTGCCCAAATGGATGGCCGCAAATACCAAATATGGCAAAAGGACCAGTCCCGCTAACAAAAGTAGTATTCCAGTTAGGCGCACGCTGCGCGTGCGCTGCCAGTAGATCCAGGCAAAAAGTGGTAGGTAAAGGATAGCAAAAAGCTTGGTAGCCAGGGCTGCGCCTAAAAACATTGACGAAACTATCAGCGCTGGTGGTATTTTGAGGAGACTAATTGGCAAAACCGCGGCTGTGGGTTTGGCTGAGGTATGAGTAGTACTAGTGAGAGTACAACCGATTGCGCCAAGTAGCCACATGGCCAGTGCTACGTCAACATAGAAGCTAGCTGACTGCCAAGTAACGCCCTGCATGACTGATACCATTGCCGCAGCAAGTAATGCCCACGCTGGGCTAAGCAAAGTTTTGGCCAATTTGTAAGATATTAGTACTAGGCTTAAGCCAAGAAGGTATGCAACCCCTTTGGCGCCTAATTCGCCACTTAACATGAAGCCCAAGAAAAAAATGCTATCTGAAAACAGCGGATTGGCAGATTGGTAGAGCTCGGGCATAAACACAAACTTGCCTGCCGCAATGTCCGCCGCTGCCACTGGCAAGTGGTACCAAACCGCGTCAAAGCCAGTCTCGGGCACAAAAACTTGAATAGCGTGTGAAATCCAGATCAAAGCCAAGAGCAGCGCCAAGGTCCGAAGTCGCGGCGAGTGCTGGAGTTCTGACCAGATCTGCTGGAGTTCGTATATGAGAACCATGAGTGGAAGCAGAAGCAACAGCTGAAGCGGCGCACCCAGTAGTCCTAACCAGCCCGAAACACTTGCTAGCAGACCAACTACAAACCAAATCAAGGCAATTGAGTGCGGGGAAAGACAACTCAAGACAGAGCGCGCTGACATACTAGGTATCATACGCTAAGATACGGTATAATAGTACGTCACGCGTCGGTAGCTCAGCTGGATAGAGCAGCTGCCTTCTAAGCCGCAGGTCGTGGGTTCGAGTCCCGCCCGACGCACAAGTGAACGAGATTGGCCGCACCCAGACGAGTGCGGTATAATAGCAAGTCTTGGTGTCTGTAGCTCAGTTGGTTAGAGCGCGTCCCTGTGGAGGATGAGGTCGCGAGTTCAAGTCTCGTCAGACACCCAAAAAAGAAATGCTAAAGCCTTTTTCCAGATTATGCCTACTAACACGTTTTATCTCAGCGCAGCAGCACTGGAAAAATATCTCGAAATATACGACCGTGGTCTTAACACAAAAGATTACGAGTATCATGTAGCGCTACATGCCCATGCTTATTATGAGGAGCATCTAAAGCAGAAATTTTCAATTGCTTTTGAAGTGAACGATAACCCTCATAACTATCCAAAAAGAATGGAAGAAATCAGTACTGAAGTTCTTAGAGACATCATTCTAAATCACTTTAAAGAAAACACCGATGTAGATTTCGTGCTTGCACCACAAAATAATACCGAGAAAAAAATTGGTTATCCTTTTCAATTAAAGAAATTCGTATTCGGTGCTGAAGCAGTCACTAGCTCAATAGTAGCTGATTACATTAATAAAAAAGCTAATTCTTATAGCAACAGCGATCTCAGTATGATTGTTATTCCGGTCAATAAAGTAGATTCTCAAGAGAAGATAAGCTTTGATACCAAACAACTAAAAAGCCAGCTTAAAATTAATAATAATGCCTTGTATGCCGTGTTTATCTTTCAACATATTGATGGAAAAATATCATTAAAACCAGTTTGGCTTTCTAGTAGAGTAGTCGGGAAGTAATTTTGACATATTTACTTCAGAATTGAAAATGTAAGAGTAGGATTCAAAACAGGCTCAAACCAGCTCCCGTACTCTACTCACCTTGCTTACAAATTAATAAACAATTTAAAGGAACGTATGAAAATGAAAAAGAACGAAATCTTATTTCTTGCAGGCATTGGAATAATCGCAGTGATGGCCATGGTTATATTAATACTACTAGGAATTCCAAGCTATATTGTGAGCACCATTGTAACAACATTATCTTTATTTGTGATAATAAATAGAAAAAAAATAAAATAAATAACGTGATTGTTTAATTTATTTTAGATAATCTCACTCAGTCAAGTTGCTATCAATTTAATTCACAGGATCTCAATCATCACATAGTTAAATTGAAATCTATTAGTTTCAGTTGTTAGTAAATAAACCAGATTATTTTATCAAAATATTTCACCTCAACTCCGCATTGAAACCTCATGCTATGATTGTCTGATGCAAGAGAGTAATAAACCAACTGCACATCTTATTTGTGGATTTATCGGTGCTGGAAAAACAACCTTTGCTCGAAAACTTGAAAAAGAAACAGGTGCTGTTAGATTTACCAAAGATGAATGGGTGATCAAATTATTTGGTAATAATCCACCAAAGGATAAGTTCCAAGAGTATGATTCTAAAATGACTGAGCTTACAACTGAAATTGCTCTAAAGTGTTTGGCAGCAGGTGCAAGTGTTATTATCGATGATGGTTTTTGGCGTAGGCAACAAAGAGATGAAATACGTCAGAAACTGAAAGATGTCGGTGCAGTAGCAAAGTTTTATTATTTAGACACTTCTGTTGATTTGATGAAAAAAAGAACGGTCAAAAGAAGTGACAATCCACCCAAAGATTCATTCTATATAACTGAACAAGAATTTGAAGACTACATAAAAGAATTTCAACCGCCTTCAAAAGATGAAGAATTTATAACTATTAGAGAGATGATATAAATTCTGAGGAAGTAGAATGTCTAAGGATCGCTCCCACGGAACCTCCTACACTACCCACCTATGAATTGGATACTTGCCAGCTTACTCATGTTCTTTAGTTCTGTAGCTTTGTATCTTTGCGTCAGAAAGAGCAATACCCTCAAAACACCTCAGCAGCTAACAAATCTAGCTATGTTTCTTATACCAGTGCTAGTTTATTCTGTGATCGCTGTGAGCACCCCAACTTCGTTTACGTTGAGGCCAGTAGAGTACCTACTTATTCTCATTCAGGGCATTTTCTTTACCTATCTAGGCAACTTGTTTTCTCTAAAAGGAATCGAGCTTTCACCTAACCCTGGATATAGCTTAATTATTTCAAAAAGCTACGTCATTTTTACATCAATTGCTTCAGTTTTTATTTTTTCTGCACCATTGACATTCAAATCGGTGGTCGCCATCTTATTAATTATTATTTTCTCCGCATTTATTACACTAGATAAAAACAAAAATAACACAGCATTCAATAATTTGTGGCTTCCATATACCATGGGTGCATTCTTTTGCTGGGGCTTATTGGCTTTAAGTTCCAAGTACTTACTTAACCTCGGCGTGCCCATCCTGACCAGACTTATATTATCCATGTTGGTCGCAACAGGTTTAATTATCAGGGAGGTAGCCGCCAAGAAGATTTTCCTGATTAAAATTAATCAGCCACAAATTATGACGCTCATACTTACTGGTATTTTTGGTTCAATTTACGCCTACTTCATGCAGGTTGCTTTCAATCTTGCACCAAATGTTGGCTATGTTAATGCAACCAATGCCGCATCTATTTCTTTATTAGCCCTGTTGTCTGCCTACTTTTTTAAAGATGAGCTGACGTTGAAAAAAATGATTGGAATTTTTGGAGTAACAGCAGGCTTGCTGCTTTTGTTCTTATAGTTTGTGCAGACTCATGCGAATGATAAAGCACCTCAATGCTGTATCATATAAAGGTGCCCAGATATCTTCATCACATATTGCCCCTACTATTACTGCTTATTTTTTTCGCAATACTTTTAATCGGGGTCAAAAATCAGAGCCATTCATTTTATTTTCAAGATGAAACCGAGCATGTAACTTTAGGCTGGATGATCACAGACTTTAGCCGCGATCTTTACCACAACCTGAGCACCAACCACCAGCCGCTGCCCGTGCTTGTGGGCGCACTACTGGCAAAGGTGATTCCTTACGCAACTTTTTTTGAGTTTGTGGACAGACTCCGGCTCAGCATGTGGGCATTTGCTCTAATTACTTCAGCAGTGATTGTGGCTCGCTACTCATGGAGCGGACTTTTAAGTGTGCTAATAACCTACAGCTTGGGCCACTACTTTTTTGCCTGGCACGTGCTGGCAGAATCGCTGGTTATTCCAGCAGTGATATGGATGGTCTGGTCAATCTTGGATAAAGATCAGTTGAAACTAGATCCCGTGATTTTTGGACTGGCAACTTTTTGGATAACATTTAGCCTGCTACCACTTTGGCCGTTTGTGCTTTTGGCCAATATCTATTACTTTCAACAGAGTACCCAGAATCACCGTAAGTTACAACTACTTGGCCTTGCGGTTGCATTTGTTGGCCTGTTTTCCTATATAAACTTTTTCGAGTGGTTACAGGAAGCAGTGATTAATAATTTGGTCTATTTTATTCCCTTCGAAGCAACCAATGATATTTGGCACTACCTGCGGTTACTACTTTTCCCGCTCATCCACATCACAACACCTAGTCATGTGATATCAAGGTTTTATATATCAGCAATAGTAATTGGTATAGCCTACTGGGTCCAGTTGCAGAGCTCATCTGCGAAGCGCTGGCGGGCAATTGCTCAACTGTTTGCAATGATTGGCTTGGTCTACTTGCTCAACACTAGAGTAAGCCAGCCCAATAGCATTTTCTTTCAAGGATTTCACGCATTTCCATATGTGGCGGGTGTGAGCGTTTTGACTAGCTGGGCTACTATTTTTTTATATCAAAAGCACAGCCATAAACTATCAAATAATTTATTAAGAAATGGCATTGTAATAACATCGTGTTTAATTTTATTGACTAACTTGAATTGGGTTTGGGAAAAAAGAAATAGGTTGTCAGATTACAATATTCAATACGATACTTTCCAAGCTTACGGCACGGCACTTAAAACAATTAGCCATCCTGGGGACTCCCTGCTGACTGGACCCGACGGTTCTGGATACCTAAACATGATGGCCAATGTGCCGTTGGCAGGTAGACAAAACTTTCACCTGGAGTGGGCTTTTCGGGTTCCATATCTCCGCGATGCGTGGTTGGAAATGATCCGCTCAAACCCACCCACTTTCATTTACTTTAATTTAAAAGATGACAGTTACTCGCGGGTACTGAAACCTTTGATTGATGCGAACTATGCGGTTTTGAACCGCGCTGACGGAAGTCCGACCGATTTAAGAATGCGCAAAGACGCATTGGAAAAAGTTACACCTGAGCAGTGGCAGAAGTTTGAAGAGCAGGAGTTTCAAAAACCGATTCTTCAAAAATAACTCAATTCTTCCAGATCTATTGCCAAATTGATCCATGTCTGGATCTGAGATCAATGTATGAATAGGTCGTTGCAATTGTCAGAAGCTGATATAATTGCCTCAATCAATATTTGACTTGATTAGAAGCTATGAAAAAAATTACGTATAAAACTAACCAGAATCACCCTCAAGTAAAGGCTTATAAACAAGCTGTAGAGAGGGGCATGACGAGTCAGCATGTACTACCAAGAGATGGCTCTTGGGTGGTAAAGCGTGCAGGAGCTCAGAGTGTAACTCGCGTTTTTA
>CAZSHY010000048.1:0-8235 GCA_964607125.1 uncultured Pseudomonadales bacterium
GCAATATTTAACGCCGCCATTCTTTTTGCTCCTGGTTGCAGCGCTGTTCTCCAAGTCTCATCAAAGAACTATCTTGGTGTTGGTGGCCGCCGGTTGTTTATTTATATTACCCATAGCCTTACTTGGTCGGGTAGTTTTCGCCCGCTACTTGCTGCCAGCCATGTTATTTTTTACCCCAGCTATTGCGTTAGGTATTGATAATTTGCTGAGCCGAGCAGCTAGCCAAAAGTCTTTGTGGAAACGAGCCGCTGCATCCACTGCTTTGGTAATATTGCTGGCTAATGGTCTAACCCAATCATTGTATTTTGCTGCTCAGGTAGTATTTAATCCCGACTCAACCCCATTCGTAGAATCTGACCGACAGCAGTATCTGCTGGCCTGGTCATCTGGTCATGGAATCAGGGAGGTAGTTGCCGAAATTCAAAATGCGGCTGCCACACACACAGTGGCCGTGGCTACTGAAGGTTTTTTTGGCACTCTGCCAGATGCGATTCTGCTTTTCTTGCACCAACGAGATGTTTCAAATATTTATGTTGAGGGAATCGGTCTGCCCATCCTAGGCGTGCCTGATTCATTTGCCAAGCGTGCGGTAACATTTGACCAGACGCTCTTAGTTGTTAATTCTCATAGATTAAGTTGGCAACTACCCGCTGACAGATTATTACATGCTTATTGTCGACCCGACCCGACCGCGCCCTGTTTACAACTATGGGACATAACTGGCTTGATGCAGCAACCAAATTAACTTCTTTTAAGCTCGTTTCGCCTTGAGTATGAATGCTTCATTGTTTGACATTCCTTGGCTTGTATACTCTGGCCATTACTTTTTTTTGATGGCGCTAAGAATTGGCACATGCAAAATTTACTGTTGACCTTTGGTCAGATTGTCCGGAATTCACTGGGGCTCAAGCCAGCGTTATCTATTAAACCCAGGATTAATCGTGATTTGGCCATTAACCATCTTGCCCGCGCCCTCGTCTTCCGACACGCCTGTAAAACATCTCTCACCACCATTCTACTGGGCTTGGAAACTATCGCGGGTCAGCAGGCAGTGAGTTCAGCTGCGCCCCAGTCGGTTGCAAATTTACAGCCTGTGGCTATTACTTTATCTGCAGCGCAGCATTTGGCCGCTTTAATTGACCAACTGGGTAACTCCCAGACTGAATCCCCAGAAGCATTTAATGTCAATAAATCGCTGATCACCGCAATCACAGTCGCGCATCGGCCTGGATATGAAATACTGCACCGCATAGCTTGTGATAAAAGTTTGCAAATCAGGGGTTCAGAAATATACTTTCAAGAAGCAATTATCTGCTTACTGGCAAATGCCCAAGAATCTTATATTCAAAATGCAACCAAGCCGCATCCTGAACCTATTATGTGCTTGGTAAGTGAGACGGAGAACTCAAAACTGAAAATTGAGGTGATTGATAGTGGGCGAGGCATGAATGTATTTGATGAAAGACGAGCTCTCTTGGGCGGCGTGAGTTTCAAGCATCCGGGCGGAGGAATAGGCCTGCAGTTTTCAAAAGAGGTTTTTACGGCGATGTTTGGGGGCAGTTTTCAGTTGACTACCAAAGAGAACTTGGGTACTCGAGTAGTTATCACTTTGCCTGTGACTCACAAAACTGATAACCAAACCCCCGCATAGTCTTAATGTAATTTCCGGCTTTTCCCATGGCCATACGCAGGCGCCGAATATAAACATCTAGTGTTGAGTACTGAGGTTGCTCAAGTAAGGATGGCCAAACTTGTGCACACAAAGTTGCTCTACTGACTGTTCTATTTTTGTACTCCAGGAGGCAGGCTAAAATTTGAGATTCTTTTTTACGCAACTGGACGGACTGTCCTTGGTAGATCACTAGGCCTGTATCAGAATGTAACTCAAGTGATCCAGCTGTGTAGATGCGTTCTGGTTCCAGTCTTTTAGATGAGATTAATTTTTCAATTCTTAATTTCAACTCAACCATGGAAAATGGTTTGGATAAATAGTCATCAGCCCCGCTAGCCAGACCATGAATGCGATCGGGCGCCCGATCTAACATAGAAATAATTAACACGCGGGTTTGGTAGGCATAGTCCCGCAAGTAGGAAATTACCTCAATTCCGTCGCCATCGTCCAAAATCCGATCAAGCACGACTGCAGCATAGGCATGTCTTTCAAGTTCCGTACATGCCTTGGAAACCGAGCTGACAACTGTGCAAGAATAAAATTGCTCCAATCCTGTCTGTACTATTTTTTGCAGCAGGGGATCGTTTTCGACTATTAAAATGTTATTGGACATGATGCAGAACATATCAATTTGCTACATTGGTCACAATGAGTAGTCATGCTTCACCGGTGAAATTTATGTGCTAAAACACCCGACGCCTCAAGACAGGAATCACAAAAAGTGGTACACTATACTGCGTCTTAGCCATCAATGAATGACCTAGTTCATTCCCGAGTAGTGAAATGGCATCACAACAGGTTCTGACCCTGTTATTTAAGGTTCGAATCCTTACTCGGGATCACCATTTCCGTAAGCTCTAATATAAAACAAATGCTGCCATTAAAAACTGGGGGTCAAGTTCAGCTTAAGCTTTCGCCTTCTATCACAGTCTATCTTTGGTGGAGACTGCTCTTGGCTTTGGTGGTAATAATTGCAGCTATATTTATTCCTTACCGCTCATTTGTCAAATATTCTGGTATAGAAAACATAGTGTCCGGCGCCCCAAGATTAGTCAGTCAGGCGGTTTATCCGTGGGCCAATTTTGATGGGGTTCATTATCTGCAAATAGCCGGCCAAGGATATTCAGATCAGGCAAGATTCCTACCACTTTATCCAGGCTTATTAAACGCAGTCGCCAGAGTATTTTCTACACCCACCCTGTCTATAGCACAGGTAACATTGGCTCTCCTGATGCAGGTAGGCTTAACTTGTGTGCTTATATTTAGCATTCAAAAGCTATGGAGTCTAGACCTGACTCCAGTGCAAACCAAAGATGCCACACTGTACTTAATTTTTGCACCGACGGCTTTTTTCTTGAGTGCAGTTTACACAGAGTCTATTTTTCTAGTTTTGTGCGTTTTGGCCTTGTTATTGGTTCGGCAAAAGCGCACAGGTTTGGCCATCCTCCTAGCTACCCTGGTAGGCATGACACGCCTTAATGGTTTAGTGATTATGGTTCCATTGGCCATGGAAATTTGGCAAGCGTCCAGGCCTGGGTGGAAAGCTAAAATACTTGCTCTGGCTCCTTTATCTATAGTACCAACAGGTCTGGTGATGTATGTCTACTACAATTTCTTACGCTGGGGTGACTGGTTGGCGTTTTTACACGGGCATGCACAGCTGGCTAATGGTCGTGCAGCTGACACAGTTGTAATACCACTCCAGACCATGTATCGATATGTGCAGATTTTGACCAGTCTTTCTATGACGCAGTACGAGTGGTGGCTGGCTGCATTAGAAGTCGTCATGACGATAGGTACGGGCTGGCTACTTTACCAAGGTTACAAGTTTAAGACGCGCCCATCATTGTGGTGGTTCTCGGCTCTGATATGGCTAATTCCCGTGCTTTCAGGTACGTGGAGTGGTATGCCGCGTTACTCACTATTAGTCTTGAGCATTTACCCCATATTGGCTCAACTATTTCCAGTAGGTAAGTATAAATGGGTAATATGGGTCAGCGCAATTTTGCAGATTGGGCTCTTAGTCTGCTTTAGTCGGGGTTACTTAGTGGGCTAGGCGGGCGAATAAAGTTTTTTTTGATATTCATCTAGCATGCGACCCGCAGAGAATTGTTTGGCCAGATTTATTGATTTTTGCATTCTCTCAACCCATTGACGAGGTATGTTTTGGTCATTACGGTCATAGAATAAGGGCACAACCGTATTTTCTAGCAAGCTATAAATTGAAGGCGCTACGTGCTCTGGGTCAAGAGTCCAGCCAATGCCTTGCCAATCAACTTCCTTGGCCCAGCCATCTGCCACACTGCAGTGAAGAACGCCGTTGCTAATAGCTTTCATGCCAGAAGTGCCACACGCTTCCTTGCCAACAATAGGCGTATTCAGCCAAACATCAGAACCTCGCGTGAGTTGTTGGGCAATTTCCAGGTTGTAATTAGGTACAAATAAGGCTTGACCTGAAAGCTCATTTTGAAAATATTTAATCACTTCTTGAAGCAGTGCTTTGCCGGCGGTGTCGCCCTGGTGAGCTTTGCCTGCCACAAGTAACTGTACAGTTCGACGCTTTTGCTTGAGAATGCTTGCAAGTCTATGAATGTCTTCAAAAATGGCTGTGAGTTGTTTGTAGCCGGCTAATCTTCTGGCCCAAGTTATTACCAGTTGTTCGGGATCATAGCCAAAGCCAGTTCTTTGCTTGACGAATTGCTCAAGCGATCGCTTGTTTTCTTGATGCCGATGCCAAAGTGCCTCGGGAGTTTGTTGAGTCGTCATCTGTTGGTCTTGCCAAGTGGGCAAGTGAACGCCGTTGGTAATGTTGCTCCAGTGATACTCAGGCCAATGCTCACTCGAGAGCTGGGTATGAAGCTGGCTAACTCCATTGGCTCTAGTTGAAACATTGAGAGCAAAACGAGTAATGCTGAAGACTTCGGGATTATCCTCAATACCAGGTGCTAACAGGTGAGAGATGGGTATGCCCATTTTATCAGCATAGTATTGACCATACTGCTTAACTAGTTCACTGCTATAGCCTTTGTTGCCGGCCCCAACCAGTGTGTGATTTGTATAAACAGTTTGAGCGCGAGCAAGATTACGGGCAGACTCGTAATCAATTTTATGCTGATCCATCAACATTCTGATCTGTTGCCAGTGCGCGAAAGCAGGCCTGCCTTCATTGAGGTGATAGACACTGGGCTGGATGCCTAATTTTTTGAGTAGCTTAACACCGCCGATGCCCAACAAAAATTGTTGTTTAAGTTGGGACTCATCTGTACCAGAGTAGAGAGCGGTAGTAATACTTCTTTCTGCAGGCAAATTTTGGTCTGTATCAGTATCAAGTAGGTAGAGAATGGTATTGTTAGCAAAAGTTTTTTTCCAAACTCTGAGCCAAATTTCAACAGTCGTCAAATGTACATGAATGAACAACGGCTCGCCGTCAAGGTAAACGTGTTCTAGCCCACTTGTGTATGGGTCGTACTCAAAGTTGTCGTCAATTTGCAACCCATGATCATCAAGTCGCTGGATCATGCCGAAGCCGTGGTAAAGCAAGCCAATGCCTACTAATGGGAAAGATTGATCTGCGGCTTCTTTTACAGTGTCACCAGCTAAAATTCCCAAGCCGCCTGCGTAAAGTGGCAAGCGATGATCAAAACCGTATTCAGCACAAAAATACGCGATCGGGTTCTGATGAGTGATGGTCTGGGCAGACATGTGATTAATTCTACACGAGCAATGCTGGTTACTCAAACACTACAACTTGAATTGGCCATTCTCATAAATGACAACTTGACTACCGTCAGTTAGAGTTGCTGTTACCGTCCGGTCGGTGGTGGTGACAAAGTCGGTATGCTCGGCGGAGTTGTTGTAGCCACGCTCTTCCCATTCAGCCTCACTGATTGTGGCTGGATCTCCTTTAAAACAATCCCTGTAGGCCATGCCAATTGCGATGTGTGAGTTGCCGAAAGGTCCGCCTATATTTTCATCAAACAGTGTCTCTGCCATGGTGTGAGTAATTCTCGACATTCTGGAGTCAGTCAAAGAAAACTCACCCGCCTTGTTAGCGTTGGCTGTTTTGAGCATTTCTTGGAGCAAGTCATCACCTGTTATGGCGCTGGCTTTGACTACCAATCCGTCTGCAAACTCCATTCTTACTCCCTCAATAACTCCGCCATATCTATATACTGGCTGATTAAACTGGATCCATCCCTGAGTACCTCGCCAGTCTGGAGAAGTAAACAGTTCGAAGCTAGGGATATTACGTCCAGACCCGCCTTGCCACTGGCGATCGGCTCCCAGTTTGATTGTTATGTCCATGTCTGAGCCCAACATATGTAAAGACTCAATTTCAAGCGCGTTAAGTTTATCCTTGAGCTCGGTTTGGAGGGAGGTGAACTTTTTCCATTCCTGAATCGGGTCTTCGGCGTCCAAAAAACAAGCTTTAATAATTTGATCCCAATATTCTTCTAGACTTAAACCGACAATAGCGGCTTTCGCGGGTACGCCCCACAGCGCTGCAGTCCAGGTGTATTTACCTACATGCTCTTTGTCGACTAGCCAGTCTCGGTATTTACGTCGAGAATTGCGCATGGCCATAATTTTGGCAGGATCAGTTTCGGCCAATTCGAGTGGGTCTTCATCGGCGATAATTGCCACATTGTGCGAAAGCAGATCAGCTTTGGCGCGCAAGTAAGCCTCGGGGAAAAACTTAAGCTGTTCTTCAGATGCTAATTCAAAATATGATTTTTCGAAACCGCTGGGGATGATATGAATCATGGGGTGTGCGCCGGCGCGAAGAATTTCATTTTGAAGTTCAAGCGCTAACGACTTAGCAGCTTCAGGAACCATGCACTGCACAACTTCGCCAGGCTTAACTCCCTTGCCTGAATTGAGGGCATAGTTAATGAGCACCTTAGCATAATTATTGATGATCTTGGGTGAAGGTTGGTACGTAGGGCTGCTCATAACTTCTTTCTGACAACTTAGTATGTACTAGGCAAAAACTTTGCCAACTGTCTAAGGGCCTGCGCGCGGTGCGAGATGGTGTCTTTTATGCTTGGTCCGAGTTCAGACATGGCTTGAGTGTACCCGTCTGGAATAAAGATGGGATCATAACCAAAACCACCACTTCCTTGGGCTTGCTGGGCAATTGTACCACTGCAGGTGCCCTTAAAGAATTCTGTTTGTCCTGATTTAGGATCATAGTAACAAATAGCGGCGACAAATCTAGCTGTTCTGTCAGCTACGTCCTTGAGTGCCATAAGTATTGCCTGACAACGATCATTGTCATCTCCAGGTGCATATCGAGCACTTAAAATACCTGGCGCTGAGTTAAGTGCCTTGACTTCAAGACCTGAGTCGTCAGCTATGGCGCTCATGCCAGCAGCGTTGCCGTACGCTTTTGCTTTAATTTGAGCGTTTTCAGCAAAAGTGACACCGGTTTCTGGTACGTTCATGCCTGCAGTCGCTGAAACTTGGTCAATGCTGGTGAGAGATACCTCAGTAGAATTAAGGATGCGCTGAAGCTCCTTAAGTTTGCCTGGATTTGCAGTTGCCAGAAGTATTTGGCGTGGCATTAGTAAAATTATTGAGCGCCACCCAAAAGTCCGCCTAAACCGCCAGTCATAGCCTGGAGTTTTTTGGCTGCCAACTCTTGTGATTGTTTAATAGCTTTGTTTAAAACCTCAATCGCTTCTTGGCTAGTTATGCCTTGAACGCTAAATTGCTTGATTTTTTGGTCACCACTAATCACAACTACGATGTCGCCTTCTTCGAGTCGTATTTCCTCGGCTGCAAGTTCTTGTTGCATTTGTTTAGCTTGCTTGCGCAACTGGTTGAGGTCGCTGAGAGCCTTGAATGGATTTGCCATGATAATTCCTTTCCAAATTTACTGAGCTGTTCTGTTTGATTGTACTACATCAATACTTGACTGGCTACCGCTGCCAAAGTATCTGTGCGTTGATTTTCCAGAAGTTGAGCCGATGCGGGTGGCTGATCAAGTTGAAAATCAATGGCGACATAGCCGCCAGCGGTTTGTAAAATGCAATCATCAATTAAGTCAGTAATCTTAGCTTGCATCAGCTGTTCTTTATGAAATGTATAGTACACCGAAACTGTAGCCGCACCCTCTTGCCCTTTTATTGGTTGAGCTGAGCGGAGTAGAGCGGCAATGGTTACGTTCTTTTTGGCTACTGCGTCAACAAAAACCGCCCAATTTGAGCACAGGAGCTGCCCATCTCCGGCTGTTCTGGTGGGGACAATGCGCGCCTCAGCCACGCTGGTAACTTTGGTTTGAGCTGGTTTTTCTGCAGGTGAAACAGCCGCACTTGAAGCTACTTTTTTGGATGACGAAGGTGGATTTGAGGGGGATGATTGACCACCCGCCTGTTTTTGCGCTCGTTCAATCAGCTCTAAAAGTTTAATCTCAACCGCGAGGTGGGGTATGACACCTCCTGAAGCGACATTGCAGTTTTGGAGTTCTTTAAGAAAAAAAAGTAGAACGGGTGCTTTGAGCGTAGGTGGTTGATCAATAGCCCCGTGGGCTTTGAGTAAATCTTGATGTAGGGTGTGCAGGA
>CAZSHY010000049.1:0-8025 GCA_964607125.1 uncultured Pseudomonadales bacterium
CGACTGAAAGCTGCTTCACTCATTTTGCCCTGTTGTCTTTTAAGAGTATCCACCATGCCGTCGAACATCAGCCCATAGAGCTCTTTTTTTTCTTCAAGGGTGTATGGTACACCTACTTCTTCTCTGGCTATCACTTGCTCAACATACTCTGCTTTGGTAACCATTCCATCGATCCAGAAAATGGTTTCGTCAGAACTGTTTCGCGTTGATCTTTCTTCACCACTCATGATGAAACCTTTCTTGGTGGAGATGGCGGGCAATGAACCCGCGTCCGCAATGGCAAGCCAACATCATCTACAGACGTAGTTCATCTTTGTTATTGATTGAGCGGGGAATGAACAAACCGTGCTCAACCAACCCTCATCTAAGTCTTGCCCGCACACCGATGAGAGAGAGTGCGGAGTCACACTAACTGTGTTGTCACCCAATAATCAGCGCTAGTGAGACTGGATCATTGAATGCTGTTAGGCTACTAAAGTAGCGAAAGCAGGCTTAGCTTGGAATGAACCAGCTAATTCTGAAATTACTTCCAAAATTGGGCTACGTTTCTTCGTCACTAAGCTATCTGTGGTTTTATCCGCAGTTATGTTTTGACCTTGTTAGCGCCTGTGGTCAAAGGCGGTCTGCAGATGTTAACGAGCGTATCACGTCAAAGCAATACATCCCCAATAGCCCTGATTATACCTTGAAACGGTGTCAAACTCAAACGCCATGGGCAATGGTCAGTCCGTGAATGTCGGCCGATGTGTGGGTTTGCAGTGCCTCAGCACACGCGCTCAGGGTCGCGCCGGTGGTAAATACGTCATCTATTAGCAGAATTGAGGTAGCTGCGTTTAGCTGTTCGCGGTAGGTGACATCCAACGCAAAACTACCACCTAGCCTGGTCAAGCGTTCTTGCCGGTCCTTGACCTGCGCCTGTGGTGCCAGATGCCGTGTTCTTTGCAGTGCATCAAGGCACGGCGCACCAGTCAGCTTGCCCAGCTCGGTGGCCACAGCTTCTGCTTGATTAAACCCCCGCCTGAGCAACCTGTTGGGATGGAGCGGCACGGGGATGATCAGGTCGTGTACTGATATCGCTGCCGAATAGTAGATTAATTTAGCACACACTTCTGCCACCTGGTAGACACCTTCATACTTGAGAGAGGCAATCATATGCCTAGTTGGACCAGCGTACTGCATCGCCGCTACTACAGAAGTCATATGAGGTGGAGCGCCACCACAGCTCAAGCTCAGTGGGTTCCATTCAATTTGACCAAAGCAGTCAGTGCAAAGCAGTGAGCCACGCCGATCACAGCCAACACAGTACTCTGGGAAAATAATTGATATTAGCTTATCTAAGGTATTTTTATGAGTTGACCACACTAGTAGTAAAGCATGAGTAGCTTACTTAGAGCGTAGCGTTTGCAGCAGTTGTCTGAGCGCTTCATCTTGCGGAGCAAGCTCTAGCGCCCGTTCGAGAGTGGTAGCTGCAGCACTGGCGTCACCAGTCCGGTATTGAAGTTGTGCCAAACTCATGATCGATGGCGCAAAACCAGGACTTATTTCTAGAGCTCGCTTGAACTCTGCTTGAGCCTGGTCATATTCAGACAAACTAACCAACGCATTGGCTAAGTTGTGATGAGTCTGAGGATATTGGTCATCACGTTCGATTGCGGCTCGATAAGAATTGACTGCCATAGGCAAGTCGCCAGCTTGAGCATAAGCCATGCCTAAGTTGTTGTGCAGCCTGGCCGCATCAGAAAACCGGAGGGTGTAAGTATAAAACCGAATTGGATTAGCCCAAATATAGTTTTGGCGCCAGGTAAGAATAAGTAAACCAATGCATGCACCAATAAATAAAGTCTTAATCCATCTTAATTTAATTTCTACTAATTCATATAATCCCACACCAATTAGCCAGAATCCCACCATGGGCAGGTAAAGCCAATGCTCGTAAAACATGCCATTGATGGGCAAAATTCCAGATATGGGAGCCATCATGATCAAAAACCAGCCAAGACCTAACCAAATCCAAGTTGTCTGACGTCGTTTCAACTCTAACCATCCCGCCCAAATTATACAAACTATGAGCAGGACGCTGGCCCATGGCCAGGGGGATGATAGGCTTTCTACTACATCGACCACGCGCTCCATATGGAGCTGAACGGGGGCCAGCAAAAGTTGGCCATATAACCACAGGCTTTTAGAAAATGTCAGCAACCTCACGAGCATGCTGGTGCCGTAGCTGCTGTCTCCGTAAAGATTAAGTTCAGGTTGAAAACGAAGCACAGTGAAGCGAAGCGCCAGGTAAGTGGAGGCTATGGCGAAGGCGCCAGCAAGGACCCACAGTGCCGCTCTCTGTTCGCCAAATGTGCGCCGCCAATTTTGCTGCGAGCTTTTAGTTAGATGCAGTGTTAGCAATAAAGCCCATATTCCCACGCTAGCTATACCAATTTCTTTGGAGAGGATGCTGGCCACAAAGCTACCTAATGCTAGCCAAGTCCAGTGATGCGTCAGGACAGTCCAAGTCTGGTCGTAGATGAAGATGGTTTTGCTGCGGTGATTTATGACTTGCAAAAAGGAGTAAATCCCCATGAGCGCCCACAGAGAGTAGAGTGAGTCCCCGCGCGAGTTGGCATACGCCACTGCCTCGGTTTGAATTGGGTGAACGGCAAACAGAACACTGATGCCTAGAGCTGCCAGATGTGGCAGTTTATGCGTGCGCAGTACGGCCAGAAGCAGCAGCGCAGCTGCCAGGTGGGCCAGCATGTTGGTTAGATGGTAACCAATAGGCGAATCGCCCCAAAATTGGTAGTCGATGGCAAAGGAGAGCGTGGTGAGCGGTCGATAGTAATTACTCAACTCGCCCGCACCGGCGATGGTGTTGGTGGTGAAAATACTTGCCACATCAAAGGTCTTAACGTAGTAGTTGTTATAAATAAACTGCTCGTCATCCCAAAAAAGCTGGTTGTTTAAAAATGGTGCATAGGCCAGGAGCACCGCGCAGACGATCAGCAAAGCAGCCGTCTTAAAGCTAATTTGAGAAGGGGTCATGTACAAAAGCGTATCACAGATGGCGGGATTGTGGGTAATGGAGGTGGTCTCATGAGGGCTCGAACCTCAGACCTCACGAATGTAGGCGAGTGTTCGACCTCTCGAATGTAGGTCAAACAGCATCACTTGGTGTCAGCGGTCAACGCCTTAACCTGGTGACTGTCTTTTCCTTCTTTCTAATGGATACTATATCATTTTTGTCATTTGGTAGAAATCACTGGTATAATTGCGCGCAAATATGACAATTTGTATCGCCGGTATTGTTGAGTCGAATAAAGTTATTGCAATCACAGACAAGATGATTACTCTTGGCGGCGGTGTTGCTACCCGATATGAAATAGGTGAAAACAATAAGGTAATCCAGTTATCAGATAGAGCCTTGGCGCTATTTGCAGGCAACGTTATAGCGGCAAATGAAATTTTTTCAATTGCGAAAAACAAAATAGCTGCTGCTACTTCTCCAAATGTATTGGACTTGGCTAGCATAATGAAAGAATCCTATCTTGAGCATTGGAAGACCGGTCTAAACGAGCAATTATTTCAGAGATTTAATATCTCTCTAGATATTTTCGTAAATAACCAGAGGGTATTAGATGAAGGGTTGGTGAAACAAATAAATGGAATTATTATGAATGCAAATCTTGGGGTTGAGATTCTTGTGGCAGGCATTGATACTGTGCCGCATATTCTCCTCATAAGTAACCCAGGAGCAATTACTACCCTAGATTCAATTGGTTACGGATTGATTGGGAGTGGCTCACAGCATGCTCAATTATCTATGATTGAAAGTGAATATAATTCTGGTATTTCAAAAGAAAAAGGACTTTTTTCATTATTAGAAGCTAAAAAACGAGCTGAATACGACCCCGGCGTTGGTGAGCTCTGTGATATAGTTATCATTGATGGGGGCTTTGAGAAATTACCTGAAAGCAGAGTGTCTAAAATCACGAAGCAATTTGAAAAATTTGTTAATGCCATGAAGAAAAGCAAAAGAACTGCTGCCACAAAAGTATACGGATTAACCCATGCTTAAAAAAATCAAAGTAGCATCAGATTATGTGAAGGAGCTTTTGGAGGAGAATAAACCTCAAAGGCCAACTTCTGATGATAATAGCGAATTTATTGACTTTCACAAATCCATTGAAACTATGATGACCTCCGGTCATTTTGAAAAGAATGAAGTTTCGGAGCCAAATATCTTCCAGAGAAGTACTGCTAAACAGTTTTAAAGTGGTGCTTAACGTGGTTCCGGACGCCAAGATAAGCTTTTCCTGAGTTTTAATCTGATACTGTCAGAAAGTGCTTCAATTTCTATTGATTTAGGCTAAATTTCTTTATGAACTACAAGAGATGGGTAGTGGAAGCGACGCCCAGGATTTATTTCAGCGATGTTAAAGACTTTGTCAGCTCTCGCCATAACATTGTCCAACTAGCGCTTACTCAACAAGATGGACAGAGGATACAATATAGCGCTCGAACCGCTAGTACATCTTGTCACTTCGGTGGCAGAAGATATTGGTTTCAATGTGACAAGTGTGGAAGAAGAGCTGGAGTTTTGTACCTCAGCAATTCAGGGATTAATTTGACTTGCAGGTTGTGCTCTGATGTTCGCTACCAAATCCAGATGCAGAGTCACAGCTCGCGGGATTTGATGAGACTATTTGATGTAGAAGACAAAATGAAAGCCGTTTTTGATGGCCTACAGCGCGTCCAATTTCTTTACAAATGGCGGCCAACCAAGCGATTTAAGCAATACCTGGCCCACCGGCTACGGGGGCAGAGATTATACAATCTTGTGTCAGTAAAACTAAACTCCTAAAATCTCGCTTTTCTTTTTATCAAAATCTTCTTTTGTGATGACTCCCTTATCACGAAGTTCTGCCAATTTTTCCAGCTCGACAATTCCTAAAGTTGGTTTAACTTTTTCTGCTTTCTTGGCTTTTATTCTTTGACTCTCGACCTTGAATGCTAAATAGAAGAATCTCATAAAAAGAGCCCACCACAATAATGTGATAAAAGCGCCTGAGGGTCTATCTATTAAGCTATAAGCTTTTTCTAGAGTCCAAAGTAGCATTCCTCCAATCATTGCCCATCTATGGCCCAAGTACATGAATACTCCAAGAATAAACAAGATTGCGGCATCCCAAAGCATAGAACTATCAAACTCAAGAAACAAAACAAAAATAAAAGTCACGGCCACGGAAAAAAGAGCAGCTAGAAAAGCCTGTCCTCTTGCCGACTTCATAATCGAAAGTTCTTGATAGTTTTTTACTTGAAAAGCTATTTCTTCGGGGTCAATTTTCCACCACAAGAAATTGTCAAAGAAGCCTGTCTTCTTTTGTTTGTTGTCGTCTTTAGTCATGGAACAATTCTACCATTTATTTGACATTACTTTATAACGACAAAACAAAAAAATATACCTCCACCCCCTGCTACAGAGGAAGGTACCGGTAATTTGTAGCAAGTACCAGGCTTGTCCGGTGCAACCCTCAAAAAACTTGACAAGTTCCCAGTTAGCCCGATAGGGTCAAACTACATCGGTTTCCTAGTGAAAAAATCGCGTTAAACCGCTAATAAGTAAGCAATTATTTGCTTGTTTGTTGGCGGTTTTTTTGTGGCTGGAATCCGATGTAGGTAGCAATGCCTATATCTAGTGGGATTCTAGCCCTGCTAGTTGAAAGCAGTAGTCAGCTTGGAAACCGGATAGCTCGCTGCTCGGGGAGATAACTAAGACCCCTTAAACCCACCTTCGGAAAGTGGGAGCGGAAGCTCGAAGCGATTGGAAACCGCTGGCATGACTGAGTGCTCCTCAGCCAACCATTATCGCCTCCAGCCCTATTCTTGGTAACAAGAGTGAGGACGGACCAAAAACGAGATAAGTCAGAAAATAGTGCGAGCATAAACCTCAAGCATTGCAGGGTCGCTCCCTACCTCACCGAATCGGATACAAGCGCAAGCGAGGATGGGACAGTGCAATTGGCTAAAAGACGCCGGGAAACAACGGATACCGTCTTGATAAATCTCCAACAGAAATGTTATGGGGGAAGGGGGGGCTTAGCTCTCTCCAAAAACGTCCCAAAAACTTTCACTTAGCATGACCTTCACTTCGGTTTAGATTTGGGTTAGAATAAATTCATGATTTGTCCACACTGTTTAACCGGTATTCATGAAGATTTTAATGAATGGTCAAGAGGTGATAGCAAGGATTCGGAATACTACTGGGCGGCATACTTGATGCGTTGCTCTGAATGTGGGAAGAATATCATCAAGTTGTGTAAACGATTTCATAACGCGCCCACCATATACGGTGAAATAGTTTATCCAAGGTCTAGTGGTCGCCCACCCGTTCCAGCTGAAGTTGATGAAAAGTTTGCAATAGACTACAAGGAAGCTTGCGCTGTTCTGAAGGATAGTCCTAAGGCTAGCTCAGCCCTTAGTCGTCGATGTTTACAACTAATACTTGAAGAAAAGGCGGAGTTGAAAGTACTTAATGTCAAAACGGGAAAGGTGGAAGACAAAAAAATTGTCCCCGGGGTTTTAGACTCTGAGATTCAACAAGTGCTAGACAATGGAGGACTTCCAAGTGCTATTGCCGACAACCTGGATGCAGTTCGGGTAATTGGTAATTTTGCAGCTCATCCCATTAAAAGCCAAAGAAGTGGAGAGATTGTTGAAGTCGAGCCAGACGAAGCCGAATGGAATTTGGATGTCGTAGAAAGTTTGTTCGATTACTACTTCGTTCAGCCAGAACTGGCTCAGCAAAAACGTGCAGCCATGAATCAGAAACTTCAAGAAGCCGGAAAAAAACCTCTCAAAACCAGTGCCTAATAAGTTACCATTTAATAATCAAGCTTTTCTCAGTCCTTTCTACACTAAACGCCGGGTGTTTGGCAATCTTGTCAGCCATTTGAAAAACGTGCGGCAGCATGTATTCAATCGGGATTTTAGCCCGGTCAATGTAGGGATTGAAAACATTGTTTACCTCGCTTGATTGTTTCGCAGAGAACTTAACGTAGTCTTTCTGCATAATACTGACTGTGTGGCCTTGGTGTTCGGCTGCCTGCATAATTGGCGCACCAGCGTCCAGCATGTAGGTGTCAACCGACTTGCGGATTGAATACAACTTAAAAGTTCTCCCAGCCAACTTGGAAACCTCACGCATATACCGCTGTAGTGTTGTTTGACTGACATTGAACCATCGACCTTTTTCAACCCTTTCTCGGATTGGTTCCAGATAGTCCAGCGGCAAGCCAAGACTGCGCCATTTATTGCCCTTGCGTTTAATCAGCACCAACGGCGGGTCACCATCAAGATTTACTCTTTTCGGGTCTATCTTGATTGCTTCGTTTGGTCGGAGTCCCATCTTCATGTAGAACAACAGAAATGCTCGGTGCTCTTTTTTTGCCTCTCGGTGAAGTGCGTGGTCATGTGGCCCTGGCTCAGTCACTTTGAGAATATACTCTATAAGCTTCTCTGGGGATAACAACATTTCAGGCTCCTTTTCTTCGCCGCGCAACTTTGGTCGTCGCACGTCACGAGACCAGTCGTTTTCAGTTATTTCAGCTTCGTAGTGAAGCCACTTGAGGAACATTTTCATCCGGCCAACATCACTTGCTACCGAAGATGACTGAAGTTTGCCTTGCATGTACTTAACGTACTGCCGGCATTCTTTTACGGTGAGTTCGCGGCCATCAAGCCACGCCAAAAAACGCCTCAATAAATTTCTGAGGTTTTTTACTGTGAGTCCTTCGTGCCCATTAAGGACATAGTACTCAACACACTCCCGAGCTAATTGCTCTAGGTGAGAACCTTGTAAGTTCTGCATGACTGGTTTTCTGCCATGTCACACAGGTTCGGAGCAGAGCCCGTCGTGTTTCACCGGGGTTGCCTTCCGATAAGGCGTGAGAATGAGGCATACTTCCTCCTTTCTCAACCTGTAGGGGCTAGTTTTTTCCCTACATTGTGGTCAATACAAGACTCGAACTTGTGACC
>CAZSHY010000050.1:0-8019 GCA_964607125.1 uncultured Pseudomonadales bacterium
GCTACGAACTTGCTCTAATTGGTGTGCTATTCCATGGTCGGGATGGGACGATTGATGTCGTTTTAATAGTTCTAATCGCTCTACGATACGATCGATTTCATGATTGATATAATCTGAAGATAGGTTTTGATTTACAAGTTCGTGTAATGGACGTTGTTTCAATAAATTAATGATGAGTGATTGGATTTTTTCAATATCAAGGTATGAAAATTATATTTTTACCCATAGTTCTAGTTACTTTTGGATACGCCGTCTGGAGATCAAATTACTCAGAACAATCTAGTCAGGCACATAGCCCTAAATCTAGCACCTGGTCGATGATGACGGTTCTGATTGTGTGCGTTTCAGTATTTGGTTGGTTCTTGTTCAGAACAGCGATTTCTCCAGACACAACCAGAACACAATCCGATCTAATCTTTTCACAAAAATCTACGATTGCTGCTCAAGTAGATACACAAAGGCAGCAGGCGTTGGCAAGTCCTTTGTCAAACTTGTTTTCCAATAAATACTTGTTTATTGGTCAGCAATTTGGCCTTCAATACTTGGCCAGCTTCAACCTAAATCAACTTTTTCTGACTGGCGAACCGCTGCGTAATCCATTCTCTGTTTGGAAATGGGGAATGTTTTACCCATTTGACTTACTATTGATTAGTTTTGGTTGGTTTGTTTTGGCAAGAGATAAAAAAAGATTGCCAGAATTTGTATTTTTACTCTTGCTACTGTTAATTGCCCCTTTGCCGTCAGCAATTAATGGCAAGGGCATTTGGATTATGTTTCGTTCAAGTTTAATGATACCCGTGCTACTAATAGTAGCCGGAACTGGGCTAGCAGAGTTGCTTAAGCGAGTGCATTTTTCATTCAGCTACATAATTGTGGGTATTTATCTAGTGGGTGTGACAATGTTTGGTTATGAATATTTCTTCAAATATCCTATTTATGGAACAGAAGGTAAGTACTTTGCCGAACGCATCATAAGTAGCTATATTCAACGTCAGCCAGCTAAAGTTGACCAAATTTTAGTCTTGGCTGATGAACCAAAGTTTGTATACGAGGCATTATTAACTTACGGCTCACTGATCAACCAAACTACGCTTGAACAAGTTCGGAGTTCCTTTGTCACTGAGCAGTTTGCAGTCAATAAAACATTAGTCAAAAATGACTGCGTGCCCTCATTAACAAGCGACAATCAAGTGATAATTGGCAATGCGGCCACCCCGCGATGCGGAGAATTGGCTCAAGCTAATCCCCTGGCAATTGCATCGTTGCTTGATAGTGGTGCACACTACTTTATTTACAACGACACACTTTGCTCTGGCTATAGTTTAAACCGGTACCCGAGAGTTAACGGCAGTAGATTGGAAATTGAAAGTCTAAGTGACGCAGAATTTTGTCAGACTTTTATAACTCGAGACTAGGTTTAATATCAAAAGCTTTCCAGGTGACTTTACCCGCTCTATCTGAGATCTCATAAATGGGTTGCACAAACAAGCTACTGTTAAGCTCATAAGCTTTGGTTCTGGTTACATATAAATAGTTTTGGCCTGGTTCAATTGATTCGGGATACTCATCAAATGAAAATCCTGGCAATCCAACCAGTGTGCTAAAACCACCCCTCTCTTGCCAAACGCCCTGGGTTTGAACTATTTTGGGATCAACTTGACCATAAAATAGGAAATAGATATACGGTACGGTGACTGAATCAAATTGCCCCGGTATTTCGCGCGGATTAATATAAGTCCAATCATAGTTTGAGTGTATTTTCATAGTAGATTTGGCCATTTGACTGATAGTTTCATTCCAGGCAGGAGCCAATGTGGAAGAGTGTAAATAAAGATATCTTGACCAAAACACACCAGTGAGAGCCAAGTAGAATAGTCCAAAAAGCCATTTGCTAAGTTTTAGCCACCCAGTTGCTTTATATTGAATAATTTCTGTCAAACCGACGGCCGCAGTAATTTCCAATAAAAAATGAAATTCCATAAGTCTGTTTTTCACCGGCGCATCAATAGTAAATGCGTCTGGAATTGGCGAAAGCAGTAAGTATCCAAGTAGAAATAAGTGTGGGCGTGAACCTTTAATTGATTTACGCGCGACAGTCCAGACACCCACAATCAGTAAGAGTAAATATGCTTTACTATAATCGCCCAACTGGAGTTGAGACAGGCTGTGCCACTCATTTTTTCCGCCATTGAAAAAAAGGTATCGGGGATCAAAAGTACTGCTGTAGTTTTTAAGTAATATATCCAGACCAAACATGTATTTATTTGTGGCTAATAACCTAACTGGCGCAGGTGTACCAGCTAGAAAAGCCTTATCCTTTAGTGACTGAAGTTGGCTGGTGAGTTCGGGATTTTGCAGTACAGTAGTTTTGGCTTTTGCCTTATTTAAAGTAGCAAACCCAGCTAACATACTTGCGCAGAGAAATAACACTAGGGCTAGCGCTGGTCCATGCTGTTTAAAATTTAATTTTTTGCTTCCATAAACAATTGCATACAAAAAAATCAAAAATGGTGTTCCTAACAGGGGAACGTTGTAAGTCATGAACGCTGCAGCAAAGAACGGTAATGATAAATAAATGAACAAGGGACGTTGAAGTCCTTTGAGTAACAACCAAACGCCACTAATTGTAAAGGTAAGACCGACAATAGGTTCGTACGCAGTTCTTGCCAGAAAAGTATGCCAATAGGTCACTGTGATCATGCCGGCGGCAGTTAGGGCAATGTTTTTAGAGCCAAATAGCTCTTTAACAAACAAATACATAAGCGGAATCAAGCAAGCTGCTAATATTGCGGTGGGCAGTCTTGTGCTCCATAGAGATAGATCAAATAACCAAACAGAAAGTGCAGTGGTGTAGATTAATCCCGGCAATTTAAAGTCGCCAAAAGACCTGAACATCAGCGGCCAAGGACCTGCTCCATGCTCGTCATAACCTGTTTTAACCAATGAGTAGGCTGAGTAGCCTATTGATAGTTCGTCTCGGTGTGGCTCAGACGGTAAAGCATCCAAACGGAAAGTACGTAAAAAAAGTCCAAAAATGAAAAAAAATACAACCAAAGTGGGAGCGAACCACTTTCGTAGATGTGTGTTCATGATATTTATGTCTTCTGAGTACAGATAGTATACTCAGTTTCTCACAAACTACGCAAGAACGTGAATATCCAACCCTCCAAGTATCTCCATCCATTAGCTGGGTTGGTTATGCAATCTAAGGGTAACTTTGAACAATCAGGGGTGAAGTATACTTTTATTTTTTTAGTAATGTTTTGATTTACTTTGACGGTAATATCATGCGCACCTGGTTGGTTGTTTAGAATATCTATAAAGGTTACTCCAGAATGCCCATCCTGTTGTTTTATCGAGCTTCCAGAAGTTGGCGGTGATGATTCAACTGCAATTTGTTCTGGCGCAGCAACTTGAAAACCGTATTCATCCTTGGTAATAAGCACAATTCTGGCTGGATTTCTGCCAGCGACTGCTCGAGTGGTGTGACCATAAAGAACGGTGTGTTCATTAGAAGCAGGACGCGAAGTTAGCTCTGGAAAGAGAAATCCATGCGCCTTTTGGCGAAGCTCATCAAAATCAACATCTGTTTCTGAGAAAACTGATATGTAGCAACTTGATTCAGTTTGGCACATTAATTTCATGCCAAAATCTGCTTGATCCCATTTTAGCAGCCAAGCACTATCTACTTTTACATAATGCGCGTATGGTAAATTATCTGCTAACTGAGCGAGGCGTTGCGTCAACTGATCTTGAAGGTTCGCGCCCGAAATGGTAACACCGCTTTGATTAAAGGAAAGTTTTATCAAATTGCTTGATTCTTCCTCACCACTTCTCTGTTCAATTACAAAACTCCCATCCGACTGGCGTTGACCTGAAATTTCACCGATTGAACTTGTCAACAACAAGCCCGAGGGCAAGGTTTCCAAGTCAGATTTCGATAGCTTTGGTTCCTGATTATTTTGTTGATTCTCAGGCAGAAGGTGCTGCTGAAGCCATTTTACTATCTTAGGCTTGTCCTGCTTAGTAGTTGGTGCCAAATTGTAAAATCGAGAGCTCTGTAGGATGAAAGGAACAACCCAAAAGCCCTGATTTTGTGCTTGATACTCATTGTAAGGATCATTTAATTGCGGAGAATAAAATCTATAGTCTGTTAACCACAGGCCATCTTCTCTAGAGAGCACGCGCAACTGGTAGTTATCTGTAGTAATCCAGTATGCTGCAGCACTGCTATCCTGTGTGACGTCGGTGCCCACTGCAACCCTTATTTCCGGCCTAGGATTTGATCTGAGATCATCAACAAGTTGCTTTGGTAAAACAACTTGCAACTCGTGTTTTCTTTTAGACACCCATTCGAGTTGTCTTATATATTCTGCCTGAACAGACATGGGCATGGAATTTTCCAATCCCAGTACCAATATTCCAGCATCATGGGGTTGTTTAAGGTTAATATCAGCCAGTTTTTCAAAATAAGTAAAGCTTTTTCCGTCACGAATATAATCATTTGGCTGAGTTGTAAAGGCGCTGGTTGTGTCTCCATAGTTTCTGAGCAAATCACTGCCTGTTTGCCTAATTACCACCAGCGAATTTTGTTCAGATTTTGGCTGCGGAACTAATAACCAATTTTGCGAAGCAAAGTATGGGTAGGCCGCTGGACCACCAGATAAAGTATAGCTATCAGTTCCCCATTGCTCCCTGGTAATTTCAACTGACGTCACGTTATAGTTACTTATCAAATAGTTTGCTGTGGCTGTGTCGAGCATCCATGAAACAACCAGTTCGGGGTAACTGCCTATCCGCTGATGGTAAACACTCATGTATTGATCCACGATCTTAAATCTATCTGCTAATGAGTATCCAATTGAGTACGCATGTTGAGCTTGGTACCAATGGTCAACATCACCCGCGTAGTTGACGCCACTATCCTTGGCCAGGCCTGGTGTGATTTCTAAAAAAGCTGCGGCTTGGAATTTATTTTGATCAAGATTAGAAAATATATCTGTGTACTGCTTTTCCTTAAGCGCATCATATCTAATCGCAAAAGCTGCCGACAATCCATTCGTTCTTAAAGTTTCAATCTGAAGTTTAAATGCTTCTACCGTTCCTGGATCGCAACATTCTTTACCTCTGACTTGATTGATGATTACCACCTGCGCAGAAGCTGATGCGTAAGCGTTAGTAGCTGAATCTGTAGCATGAACAACAGAAGTTGATAAAACAAATATCCCGCCAAAAATAATAAAAACAACTCGATACCAATTAATATTCATCATATTTCATTATACTGAGGGATTTGTTATTATCAAACCTATTCATGCACTACAAAGCTAAGCCTTCAATTTTCAAATTTCTCTTGCCATTGTTTTTTGTTTTATTAGCAACGTTTGCCGCAACCGCTCCTCTGTTTCATGAAGGTCTGTATACCGCGCACGATATTTGGCACCAGGTAGCCAGACTTTTCCATTTCACTCAAGCCATTCGTGATGGCCAGTTTCCACCTTCTTGGATTTCAGCCCTTTCGTTGGGCAGAGGCTATCCCTTATTTTATTTTTCATACCATCTGCCATGGTTAATCGGCGCCCCTCTGGTTATCATGGGTTTAAATGAAATCATTACCATAAAGATTCTGTTTTTCATATCTGTTCTTGCATCTGGCTTGAGCATGTACCTGACGGCAGACCAAATTTACAAGCACAGGCTTGCGGCTGTTATTTCAGCTATTGTCTATATTTGGGCTCCCTATCATTTCCTGACATTATTTGTGAGTGCATCTATGGGTACAGCTTTTCAATTTGCATTAGCTCCACTGCTATTTTTGTCAATTTACTGGATAGGTCATCATAAGCCAAGAGCAGGCATATTCTTGCTAGCTGTTTCTGGAGCTTTGAGCATACTTTCTCATCTGCTTACTTTTGTTTATCTACTTCCATTCCTGATCATATTTGCGGTTTTTCAACTTACTCAATCTAAATCGTACCGGCATGGTTTAAATAAATTTGCACTTATAGTTGCTGGCGGTCTGATCGCCTTATTGTTATCTGCATATTATTTACTACCTCTTTATTCATTTTCATCTTTGATCAAGGCTCAAGAACAGGGCAACGGCTTTTCGCAGCTTTTTATGAGTAACTTTGTTTCATTTAAGCAATTATTGTACTCGCCCTGGGGCTTCGGACCCATTGTAAGCAATGCCAAAGATGGTGAAATCTCATTTCAGGTGGGCATCGTACAGTGGCTAGCTGTTATAGTGACGGTAGTAATTGGCGTACTCAGCTGGATATGTCAAAGAATTTGGAAACGAGGACTGCCATTTTCCAACCCCCTGAACTCGACCCTGCTTGGATTTGTACTTGTCTTTACAACTTCAATCTTAGCCATGCTATCAGCAAGCGAACCAGTGTGGCGCTTTCTTTCACGGTTCATAGCCGCTGATTACCCTTTCAGACTTTTACTAGTTGCAGTTTTGGCTGGGTCACTTCTAATTGGTCAATTAATTGCAGCAGTCAAGCCGCCATGGATGGTTGGCTTACTTTGCGTAGGATTATTGGTAACAACGTGGTATACAAACAGAAACCACGTCCGGGTCAATATGTACACCAATATTCCAGTGGCTGATTATGTAGACGCTGAGACAACTACAAACACGTTTCACGAGTACCTACCTTTGAAAGCTGACTCTTCTTTATTTAAAGATGGCTATGCCAAAGGCATCGACTATCCTAATTCGGTAACAGTCTTAAGCAAAGATCAAGCAACTCAATCAACTATTATTACCATAAACGCGACTTCGTCAGGCAAAGTAACTCTAAGCGATTTTGGTTTTAGAGGCCAGGCTGTTTATGTGAATGGACAAACTCAAAATTATGAATTTGATGGTTCCGGTAGAATCGTGGTTAACTTACCAGCCGGGACTCACACTATAGTGCGTCAATACGAACAGACAGATGTTCAACAGCTTGGGATTATCTTAAGCTGCATTGGAATGCTGGCGGTATTCAGAATAGTTAGGAATCAGAAAGATAAAAAATGAAAAACTCCCCAAAGGTAATAGCAGTCATGCCTGCGTACAATGCTGCCAAAACACTTCAAAAAACTATTAACGATATTCCTCCTGGAGTTGTTTCACAAATTATTCTAGTTGATGATCATAGTTCTGATGATACAGCACAGCTAGCAAAGAAACTAAAAATTGAAGTTATTCAACATCCTCAAAATAGAGGGTATGGAGGAAATCAAAAAACATGTTATACGATGGCCTTATCTCAAGGAGCCGACGTAGTTGTTATGATTCATCCAGATTATCAGTACGACAGTTCCCTGACAAAAGAAATGGTTCAGCCCATACTTGATGGCAAGGTTGATTTAATGCTTGGCAGCAGAATTCGTAGTCGAGCTGAATCCTTAGCAGGCGGTATGCCTCTGTACAAATACATAGGCAATCGATTTTTAACTTTGGTGGAAAATATGTTGCTAGGCCAAAATTTATCTGAGTATCACACAGGTTTTCGTGCGTACAGCAAAGAACTACTAGCAAGTCTCCCCTTTCACAAGTACTCTGACGATTTTGTTTTTGATTCTCAACTTATCTTCGGCGCTATTGCTCAAGGCGCTCGGATCGGAGAAATTAGGGTTCCAGTTAGGTACTTTGAAGAAGCGTCATCGATTAACTTTAAGCGTTCAACTATCTACGGTTTATCAATCCTTTGGGATTTAGGCAGATATCTACTTACCGGTGGCAAAGCGTTTATTAACCACTAACTTAATTCGCAAGCTCGGTTAGAACCCAAATCGGCTCACTTTCTGCCCCAGTTTTCGCTATTTCGACAGTGCCGATTAAAGTTGTCGAAGATGGTGATAATCGATTGATTATTTGGTCAGACATTTTTGGAGAAGCAACTAACAAATTGGGAAATGAATCAATTTCAGACTCACTGTTAATAAACTTTATTTGTTCAAATTCTAAAAATTCGCCCTGATCCATTCGGGCTGACTGCGCTGAGGCCTGCACCTGCTTTGGAT
>CAZSHY010000051.1:0-7886 GCA_964607125.1 uncultured Pseudomonadales bacterium
AAGCTCAGGCTCAAGATGCGCTGCTGTGTGTCCAGACCCGCAAATTGATTGAGGACAAGCACCGGATGACCATGTTGGATTCACCAGATTACTACTTGCGCTCAACCGAAGAAATGGTGGAGCTGTTTGCCGACTACCCAGAGGCCATTGAAAACACGGTCAAGTTGGCTGCCTCCTGCGACCTCAAAATCCCCACCGGCCAGCTCACCTTTCCGGCATTTCCCCTGCCCAAAGGCAAAACTGATGCCCAGTATCTGGATGACCTGGTGTTTGAAAAAGCAGCTCAGAAATTTGGCGATCTGTCCAAGGAAATTACCGATCGCCTTCGCTATGAGTTGGACATCATTAATGGCAAGGGCTACCCGACCTATTTCTTGATTACCCAGGACTTTGTCAACTGGGCCCGCAGTTCGGGCATCGGCGTGGGGCCGGGGAGAGGCTCAGCTGCCGGCTCGCTCGTGTCTTATGTGCTGAATATTACTACCATCGACCCTTTGCAGCATAACTTAGCTTTTGAACGGTTTCTTAACCCTCAGCGGCCGACCCCGCCAGATATTGATATGGACTTTGCCGACGACCGTCGCGACGAGGTAATTAGCTATGTATCAAATAAGTACGGCCATGACCATGTGGCGCATGTGATTACCTTTGGAAAAATGGAAGCCCGGGTGGCTATCCGGGACATCGGTCGCGTCCTGGGTATGCCATATGAAGACCCAGATAAGATTGCTAAGCTCATCCCCAATGACCCCGGCAAAAAAGTCTCACTAAAAAGTGCGGTGGAAACAGTATCAGAGCTGAGCCAATACTATCAGCAGCCCAAGTTTCGTAAACTGATTGACTTGGCGCAACAGGTTGAGGGCAGTATTAGGCACTCCAGCGTCCACGCGGCAGCGGTGATTATTACCGACAAGCCATTGCCCAACTACACCCCAATCGAGCGTGACTCCAAAACAGGCAAAACCATCACACAGTACGATATGTATGTTTTGGACTGCAATATCAACGACGATGCCATTGGCTTACTCAAATTTGACTTTCTAGGTCTGCGAAATTTATCGATCATTCAGACAGCACTCCGCCTAATCAAGGTTCATAAACATCAGGAAATCAATATTGACGCAATTCCCCTGGATGACACCAAAACCTACGAACTTCTCTCTGGAGGTGACACCATGGGCGTGTTTCAGCTGGAGTCGGCGGGCATGCGCCGGGTGGCCAGATCTCTGCGACCCAACCAGTTCTCGGATATTACCGCTATGGTGGCGCTGTATCGGCCGGGACCCATGGACCTGATTCCTACCTTTATTGAAGGCAAGCACAACCCGGACAAAATAGCTTATCCGCATGAATCTCTGATTCCCGCACTCAAGGAAACCTATGGCGTCATGGTCTACCAAGAGCAAGTCATGGAAATCGCCCATATTATGGCGGGCTACTCACTGGGAGAAGCAGACATTTTACGCCGGGCAATTGGCAAGAAAAAGAAAAAACTTCTGGATGAAAACAAAAAACGGTTTATAGATCAGTCAGTCGAGAAGGGGTATGACCGCAAAATTGCGGATAAAGTCTGGGGTTTTATTGAAGCTTTTGCCAACTACGGCTTCAACAAGGCACACGCTGCCAGCTATGCTATGATAGCCTACCAGACTGCTTACCTCAAGGCCAACTTCCCGGTGGAGTACATGACAGCGCTCATGAGTGTGGAGTCAGCCAGCAGCTCACAGAATCGTGACGCTAAAGTGGCGGTGGCTATTGAGACCTGCAAGCAAATGGGTATCAAGGTCCTGCCTCCGGATCTCAATTTATCTGGGGCAGACTTCACTATCGAGCCCAATCCAGAGTCCAAAGAAGGCCTGGCCGTGAGGTTTGGTCTAACCGCCATCAAGCACGTTGGTAGCGCATCCATTGAGAACACTCTGGAAACACGCGAGCGAATCGGCGGCAGCTTTGCCTCGTTAACCCAATTTATTCATGAGACTGACGGCCGCAAGGTCAACAAAACTACTCTGGAATGCCTGATCAAGGTTGGCGCCATGGACAAGTTTGGCACACGTTCCAGTATGTTGGAAAACCTGGAGACAATCAGGCAAACAGCTTCCCAGCTCCAGTCCGATGTAGATGGTCAGGACAGTCTTTTTAGCGGTGTGACCACCAAAACTACGCTTCAGGACAGCTTCCCCCGTTTACCAGAGTACCCCAAGCAAGAATTGCTCTCTTTTGAGAAGGAACTCTTAGGACTCTACCTGACTGACCACCCCATGGCCCGGGCACTGACGGCTGTGTCCCGGCGCGCCACCAAGTTGATCTCCGATCTGGACCATACCATCCACACTGGCCAGACTTTCCTATTTGGCGGCATCCTCTCGGGCATTCGCATTGTCACCACCAAAGCCTCGGGCAAACAAATGGCCTTTGCCAACCTGGAGGATACGAGCGGCAGCCTGCGAATTGTGATTTTCCCCAAGACTTTTGACCAGTACAAACAGTTTGTAGCTGAGGATACCGTGGTTTTAGTCAAGGCTAAGGTGGACTACCGCGAAGAGGAGTTGCAACTGGTGGTAGAAAAACTGTCGGTTCCCGACGAACTGGCTGCCGAACACGAAGCTAGTGAAGCACACAAGGAAATTTTCATTCCTCGCAAAACCAGCAAGGAGACACTCCAAGAACTTGGCAAACTGCTTAAAGCTCATCCCGGAGACGAGAGCGTGGTCGTACTCATCCCCAACGGCGGCAAACCCCAGAGAATGGTCTTGCCATACGGCGTGGCGTGGAGCGCTGAGTTAGAAAAGAAAGTCGGCCAAATGTTGGAGTAAGTTGTTATGTCAGATGAAAACCAATCCTCGTTTGGCCTGCCTGATTTCTTGAAAAAACTCTGGAAAAGAAATCCTCGTGTTGGAGATGCGGCACCCAAACTAGCTGACACGCAGCCGTACGACCAGTCACCCTCCATGAATACAGACCAGTGGATTAAAGATCACTTTTTTGATGGGAATGAAATCAAAGAAGAATACCGGTTGGGCATTGCTCTTTGGGAGGAAATAATCAATATAGACCCAAACTTTAGTGGTGATCGAAAAATGTTAGTCATCACAACCATGCTAGTTTCACCACCCTTTGATTCACCTATGTTATTAAGTCAAATGTTGGTAAATTGGAATCGCAGCAGCATGTTGCCTCAAGATGAAAAGGGCGCTCGTACTAGAAGCGCATATAACTTCATGAGAGAGCTTAAACCGCTGCAAGATAAAGCAAGAGCGAGAGTGCAAGCGAGTCACCATCAATTCGGAGCTATGAAATCTGACATTCTCGCTCCACTTGTTAACGAGATAGACGAGTACGACTACGAGTGCGATGAGCATAAGGTTGGAAATGATATTTTTGTATACCATTTACCAAAAAAAATATCACCAGACCTCCAAACTCAGCTTAATCGAGCAATTCAAAAAATTGAGTCCACCTGGACGAGACTCAGGAGAGGTACTGATCAGCAAGTGGTAACAGTTTTCTTAAGTCCGCATAATAACAGAATTGTACGATCGTACACGTACATGAATACCAACCCCAAAATGTTACTTGCCTTTAATGAGAACGATGAGGACCTCGATCAATTGGTAATACATGAAGTTATACACATGGCATTCGGCGTTGAGTCTGGTAATCCGCAATCTTTAGACTTTGCTGAAGGATGTGCTACGCGTCTAGCTATTGAACTTGGGGCCAATCGAGAGGCGGTTTACCGCAGCATGTCTCATTTGATTCCCTTAATTCATGAGCTTTCAAGTCAGACAAACAGACTTAGCTCATCCTCAGAAGGAATTGGCAGAATGAAACAGCTCAATAAGCACTGGGACGAGGTTAAAATGGCTGAAGCACAACTTACCTATATTTGGGGCTACTTCCTCGTTGATGGATTGCTAAGCAATCGCAGGTACCAAGCGACAAACGCTGCATGGATACAATCCGGCAGGGGTGAGTTTGATTACCTCTTTTTTATCAATAAATGCTACACAGAAGAGTATGCGAAAATAAAGCAATCAGGAACCGATGTATCTCAGCGACTTCTGCTCAGAAGAGTAATCATACAAAGACTCGGCTTCACTTTTGATGAGTTCAAAGAACTCCTGTCTGAAATATCCGAGAAAATTGCCCAGGCAGCTCGAGACACCAATCACCTAACTAAGCCAAATTAGCTATTTGACCACTTGTAGTCTGTACTTCCCTAGACCACAAAATGCTGTTACAATTCTCTTCCATGACTAATCATGGATCTCCCAAATTTATTTTCGTGTCCGGTGGTGTGCTTTCAGGCTTAGGAAAAGGCCTTACAGCCGCCTCAATCGGCCTGCTGCTCAAACAGCGCGGTTACAAAGTCGCCAACATTAAGTGTGAGAACTACCTCAACCTTGACTCAGGCAACATCAATCCTGTCGAACACGGCGATGTATTTTTGTGTGAAGATGGCCTAGAGGCTGACCTAGATCTGGGTACCTACGAGCGTTTCTTGGAGCAGGAAGTGGGCCACGGTAACTTTGCCACCCTCGGACAAATTTACTACAAGGTGATTGAGGATACTAAAAACCTCAAGTTTAACGGCGCAACGGTCGATGCCTGGCTTTACATCCCAGAAGAGGCTATTCGCCGCATCAGGGAAGCCGGCAAGGGGTCTGACATCGTGCTCGTGGAACTTGGCGGAACCGCTGGCGAATACCAAAATGTGATTTACTACGAAGCCTACCGGATCATGAAGTTGCGCTATCCAGAGGACTTGCTGCATATCCACGTCACTTACTTTCCTAACCCCTCGCATATCAACGAACTCAAGTCCAAACCGACCCAACTCTCAGTCAAGACGCTCAACTCCATGGGCATTCAGCCGGATTTTGTAGTCGGTCGTGGCGAGTTACCAATTGATGACAAGCGTAAGGAAAAAGTGGCCTATTTTTGCAACATGGCCAAGGATGACGTTATTTCTAACCCAGACATGAAGTCCATTTACCAAGTGCCTTTGGTGTTGGCGGAACAAAAGTTTGACGAGCGCATTCTGTCCAAGCTGCATTTGCCTGCAAATAAAAGCAATCTCAAACCTTGGCAGCAGTTGGTAGACAAGATTTTCTCCGCCAAAAAGCACTCTGCCACCGTGGCCATTATTGCTAAGTACATTGCTACGGGTGACTACGAACTCCAGGACTCCTACGTTTCTCTGGTAGAGTCACTCAAAATTGCCAGCTGGCACAACGATTTAGATCTCAAAATTAAGTTTGTTAATGCCGAGAAGCTTGAAAAGGGTGACAAACATTCCAGAGAAGACCTTGAAGCCGCCGATGGCATTATCGTGCCAATTGGCTGGGGAGAGCGGGGGGTGGAAGGTAAAATTCAAGCCATTACTTACGCCCGCGAGCACAAGGTGCCCTACCTCGGCCTTTGTTACGGCATGCAGCTGGCTAGCGTCGAGTTTGCCCGCAATGTAGTTGGCATGACTGGCGCTAACACCACCGAGGTGAACCCCAAAACTAAGTTCCCCATTATCCACGACATTCCTTTTGATAAAAAATACCAACGCATCAAGGGCGATGGTGCCAGCATGCGCCTGGGAGCATATGACTGCGTTCTTAAACCAGGCACGTTAGCGCACCGGATATATAAGGACCACCACGCGTTTGTGGACGCCAAGCGCAACTTGATTTCTGAGCGCCACCGCCACCGATATGAGTTCAATAATGATTTCCGGGCTGCTCTTGAGGAAAAAGGTTTTGTGATTTCCGGCACTTCTCCTGATGACTTTTTTGTGGAGATGATTGAGCTACCAGAGAGCATGCATCCATTCTTTTTGGCTACCCAGGCTCATCCGGAATATAAGTCGCAGCCTCTTAAACCGCATCCTATTTTTGTAGAGTTTCTGCGGGCTGCGATTGCTAAAATTGCCACAGAGTAAGCTTTGACCCCGTCATTGCATTTATAATAGTTGGTATATATAATATACGTCTTGATTTAAGAGGAAAACAACCATGGCACAATTCTTTACGTACCAAGACCAACAGCTCTCCGTCGGCGACACAGTACGTGTTCACCAGGAAATTATGGAGGGTGGCAAAACTCGCGTTCAGATCTTCGAGGGCATTTTAATTGCCGTCAAAAATCGTGGCGCAGGCAGGAGCTTTACCGTCCGAAAGATTGGTACCAATAACATTGGTGTGGAAATGATTTTCCCGGCAGCCTTGCCCGCTATCAAGAAAATTGAGGTCAAACGTCAGGGTGATGTAAGGAGAGCCAAACTATACTACCTACGTGACCGCATCGGCAAAGCAGCTACCAGAATTAAAGAAAAAGCGACTCTCAGAGACGCAGCTCCAACAGCCTAATTTCAGGCAGGGGCAGCGTGGCGAGCGAGCGGCTGCAGCATTTCTCACTTCGCGCGGCTACCGCGTACTTGCTCTGAACTGTCGGGTTAAAAACCGAGAAGTAGATATTGTGGCCAAAGATGTGGCCAGTCGAGAACTCGTGTTTGTAGAAGTGAAAACTAGGACGTCTGAGGCTTATGGGTGGGCTAGTAACTCGGTCACTACTCAAAAGCTACGCAACCTGCACACGGTTGCTCGGGCGTTCATGCGGAAGTACCAGATGCAGTGCGACTACCGATTTGATATCATAACGGTAGTAGGCACACACATCTCGCAGTTTAAAAATATAACCTGGATCTGATTATTCAGATTCAACACTGGCCCTATCGTCTAACGGTTAGGACATCAGGTTTTCATCCTGGTAATCGGGGTTCGATTCCCCGTGGGGTCACACTTGAGGTAATTCATCTCACATTTTATAGCAAGATCCGAACTAAAAGAATTTACTGTCTGAGCATATCGATAACAAAGTTGAAAACATTTCCTTTAAGGATTGTTGCGCCCTTTCCCGGGAGAAGAATATACTTTGTTAGTTCAAGCTGTTGGCCGTGGTCATCAAAGACACTAGCTCCAAAGGCTCTGGCTGCTACTGCAGCAGGCATAACATCCCATAAACCAGCTGACTGAACCCTATGAACAGTAGCCGCTTCTGTGTGAGGATTCATTACTGTATAGAGAGACTTGAGTCCTAGCGCCGCTTGGGTAACAACTGTTACACCTTCTACCTGTAGTAACTTTTGATTGACCTCATCATCAATAAATCGTTGATCAAAATACACTACGCGAGGTTGAGAATAACCTCTCACATTGTTTTCTCTTACGGTTGCATTCGAATCCGATCCATCCACAAATATTTTTTCGTGCGTAATATAGTTATACATTGCGCCGTATCTAGGTATGCCATTTTCAACTATTCCAAGAAGTAGACAGAAATCAGAAGTAGAACCTAAGTCTTCTTTCCCAAAGGCTGAAAGCCCATCGTGCTCAACTGCGTAGTTCACATACTCAATGTATCCAAGCGTGCCATCTATGGGATCTATCGTTACATAGTTTCCTGCCTCAACGATCTCCATAACATGATCGCCTTCTTCTGAAACTACCTGGAGTCCTTTGCCACGTGCTATCTGAGTTAGTTTTTGATCAATTCTCTTATCACATGCTGTTACAGCACTTTTATCAGCCTTGTGCTCAACGCTCATCTCTGAGTTGATCGTAAATGAGAATAGTTCTTCCTGCGCTACTACAATCATTGATTCGAATAGAGCAAAAGCTTCGGTACGCTGCATATATTTTCCTAATATGTATCTTACAACACGGTTCAAATACCTAGACGGAGTAATTAAGCCTGAGTTGCCTCATGTCTGGAAGAAAGGTATTGAACAGATCAACCAGGTCACCTATGATTTGGTTCGGATGCGGAAGCCTTAGGGTCACAATCTTTGTATCACTTTGATATAATCGAATAATGATTTCTGGCGAAAAATA
>CAZSHY010000052.1:0-5098 GCA_964607125.1 uncultured Pseudomonadales bacterium
TCACCTGTACCTTTGAAAATTCCAACGTCGCACATTTGAGGCACGTAATTGTCGATGCAATCGTACTTCGTGGCTCAGAGTTACTCATGGTCAAACGCGCAGCTAGCTTAAGTGAAGGCGGCAAGTGGGGACTGATTGGTGGCTACTTTGAACGTGATGAAACCTTGGAAGAGTGCGTTCGGCGTGAAGTGCTGGAAGAAACCGGCTATACCTTGGGAGAGGTAAAACTTTTGACTATTCGCGATAACCCCAACCGGCGCAACGAAGACAGGCAAAACGTTGCTTTTGTATATATCTGCCAGGTTGGTGAGTTAGTTGGCACACCTGATTGGGAAAGTGATGAGGTTAAGTGGTGGCCGCTGTCAGATCTACCTCCCAGAGACCAAATTGCATTCGATCACGCAGACGACATTGATCTTTATTTAACTCAGAAAAAAGCCTAAGTTCCCTTAAAGACTTGTTTTTTGGCGCGGGTTTCCTTTTTTGGCGCAGCCGTAGTAGCAGAGGTTTTTTTAGCTGAAGAGCCGGCTTTGACAGGTCTCTCATCCGCCATGCCATCGAGCACATCTAGAATGGTCTTTTTGGCTACAGCAGCTAGGTCACGAAGCGAATGTTGATTTGATTCGCCAATTAAATCTGACATTAACGTGGTTTTGGCGGCGGCCCACTCCGCACTAATCTTAGTGGTTAATTTTTTACCGTCTTTAGTGGCAAATGCATAGTAACCAAAGGCGCCAGCAAAAATACCCAAGGTAAAACCGGTAATAAATGAGCCAGAATCAGATTGAGTCCGGTTGTCCATAGACTAATCCCTATTTCTATTTAGCCAACCCACAAATGTCTCAAATACCTTGATGCCTGTTTTCAGACCGGTGGCCATACCACCTAAGTTCTGCAACGGTGACGCAAGTGCATTAAGTTTCATTTCGGCCGTATCTATAGCTCCATTAAGCTTGATGAATGTTTTCTTGACCTCAGTCAAGACCATGAACAGCTGTACACCCACCACGGTTAGCACCAAAGTGAGCACAACCAGTGTGACGCTAATAATTAGAGGCATGTAATCCATATCGACTCCTTTTTGGAACTGCGAATACCTACAGTATACCGTAGCTAGAACTGGACGTACACCGTCCGTTGGATTTGATTAGTTTTACCCCGCCGATCTTTTGCCTGGATGGTGATTGTGGTCACCCCTTCGCTGGGAATAAAAACTCGTGACTCAAAAGTACCGTCTGGCTTGAGCGCGGCCGGTTGATCATTTACAAACACCATTGCCTCAGGTGACGTGGTGCCTTCGACCACTATTTGCGCAGCGACTCTGGCTTGGTCTGCTGGTTGAGACACTTGAAGTTCCGGCGGCTTGTTGAGCTGATACCACTGAAATCCTACATAGCTGATCAAAGATAAAAATACAGCACTCAAAACCACCGCTACGATCGTGATCGACGCCATGGTGCGTCGACCCTTCAGGACAGGCTTGATGAACTCACGGGGCACCAGTGTACCTTTGGCGCTTTCTTTAAAATCACGACGCAGTAATGCCAACAACGGCTTGTGATCCAGGCCTAAAATGGCTGCATATCGTTTAATATAGCCTTTAACAAAGGTAGCTGCAGGCAACTGCTCAAAGACACCAGTCTCAAGAAAATTAAGGTACTCAACTCGAATTCGAGTTTTTTTAGCCAGTGTTTCCAACGAAAGCTGACGTCGACTCCGCTCCTCCTTGAGAAGCTGACCGACAGTGCGGGTGTGCATAAGATTTATGATAGTTTTTGCTTGACCAATTGTGCAATTAAGGCACCATCAGCCAATCCGGCAGTTTTTTGTCTGACCGCAGCGATAATGGGACCCATGGCTTTGGGTTCGGTGGCTGCCACCACTTGGTCGACAATGGCTTCAACTTCGGCTGCATCCATTTGTTTGGGCAAATACTGTTCCAGTACCGCTATTTTTTGATGTTCCTCTGCCAGCTGATCTGATTTGCCGGTTTTTTGATAGTCCTCCAGGACTTCTTTGATCTGTTTAACTTGCTTGGAAATTATGCCAGTGATCTTGGCCTCGTCCAGCTCGCCGTCATCTATCTCGCGATTTTTTATTTCTGCAAGCAAAAACCTGAGCGCTGATAACCGCAGCGCATCTCGATCACGCATGGCTTGCTTCATATCTTCCATAAGTTGCTGTTTGATCTGCATAACTGCCTTTCTGCTTTCCCGTTCATTGTATCACGCCTTGTACTAAGGTATGATCTGGCTATGACTACCCCACCTCGAGTTTTAAGCCCTTACGAACAGAACCAGCTTAATCAGTACCATATCAATCATGATGATATGGTTAAATTTTTTCAAGAATATGGCGAGATGCCTGTCGAGTACATTACCGGTCATGTGCAGTTCTGTGGTCACGATTTTTTGGTTAATCAAGATGTATTGATCCCTCGGGTTGAGACAGAGGAGCTGGTCTCAAGAGTAGTTAGGGAAATTGTTGAGCGAGCCGGAAAAGGTGGCCACACCATAAGCTGGGCAGATGTAGGCACAGGTTGTGGTGCGATAGCCATCTGCGCGAGTGCCGAGTTGGCCAAGCGAAATATTAACCATTCATGCATAGGTAGTGAAGTGTCTGCCGCAGCCCTGAAAACGGCCCAAGCCAATCTCCACGCCATCCAAGATCAAACCGGTTTGAAGTTAGATGTCAAACTAATTGAATGCGATTTGCTGGATAACTTTGACCCTCACCTTCGCTTCGATCTAATGGTGGCCAACTTGCCCTACATTCCCAGTAGTCGCATTCCCACCCTGGATTTATCTGTGTCGGCATTTGAGCCGCACTTGGCATTAGACGGCGGTGAAGACGGGCTATCACTTATCAGACGTTTTCTAGATCAAGCCAAATCATTACTAGCTAAGGATGGGGTGATCCTGCTTGAAGTAGATTACACTCACGACCGAGATGCCTGGCGCGAATTCTACTCGGACTGGCAAATTGATGTTCAGTTTGATGAGTTTGAACGCACCCGATATGTCAAACTAGTGCTAATATAGTTGCATGACCAACCCCGTTGCCGACCGAACGCCCACAACTGTTTTTTCCGGTTTTCTGGGATCTGGCAAAACCACCATCATTGGGCACCTGATTGACGAGTTGCAACAACGCGGCGAGCAAGTAGTCTACATAAAAAATGAGATTGGAGATACTGACCTAGACGCCAAACTGCTTCAAGGCAAGCACATCCAAACCCGCGAACTACTCAACGGCTGTATTTGCTGTACCCTGGTCGGACCATTTCACGCTTCCATAACCGAGATGATTGAACAGTACCACCCTAGCCGAATTCTAATTGAGGCTTCAGGGGCAGCTGATCTAGCAGCCCTAGCACTGATGATTTCTTCGCACCCGCTTTTGAGTCGAGATGGTGTGATTAGCATTATCGACGTCCTGAACTTTGAGGGATATAAAGACCTGAGTATCACCGCGCAGAACCAAACTACTTTCACTGATCTGCTGATTTTCAATAAAATTGAACTTGCCGACACTGCGCGCAAGCAAGCGGTAGTTGGCTATGTCAGAGAGTTGAACTCTCACTCTCCGATTATTGAAGCTCCCCTGGGTGTGGCGCCAATTGATATAGTTTTTGGCATCCACAACCAGGCTTTGGAAAAATTACTGCTTGAGCAAAGCCACGAGTCTACCCATGATCACGTGATAGTTGATAACATTCAAACTTTGAAACTCACGCCCAACCAACCTCTGACCAATGAGCAGCTTCAAGCTTGGATTGACCAGTTGCCCAAAAACGTGTTTCGCGTCAAGGGGCTAGTACGCTCGCCCGAGGGCTTAATGCAAGTGGTTAATGCAGTTGGTGGTCGGCTCACTACTGCTCTCGCTCCAGACCACTTGCAGTCCGCCACACCAGTTCTGATTGTGATAGGTTTTCAAGTAGCTAGCCTCCAAGCGAGCCTTGAAGAGTCGCTCCTGGTACAATAGCCTTCATGCTACCGCTCCGCGTTAAACTCACTCAACTTTGGGCTACCAAACTAAACCGAAGTATTTTACTCGGCGTTGGTCTCGGCCTAATTGTCGTAATCACCGCGCTGGCGTTCTACCAGAGCGCCCGAGGCGAAGCCTCGAGCGCCAATTTGCAGACTACACCAGCACCTGCTGCGCAGGTGCTAGCGGCGACGGTTGACTTGGGAGATCCCCCAGAGGAGCTCAAACAATTAAACATTTTGCTGCTGGGGTACGGTGGCGCTGGCCACTCTGGCGGTTATTTAACCGACGTCATCCAAGTTGTACACATTGACTTTGTCCGAGCGCAAATTGCGCTCATCTCCATCCCCCGCGACCTCTGGGTAGAGCTGCCCAATGGTACCAGCGCTAAAATCAATAGCGCCTTCACTCTAGGTTCTGATCCCAATAATAAAATTGCCGGCGGTGGCGCGGTGGCCAAGCAAATGGCCAGTGTGGTAACGGGCTTGCCAATTCATTATGTGATTTCCACTGATTTTGTTTCTTTCAAGCGAATTATTGGTTACGCGCTGGATGGGATTATGGTAAATGTTCCAGAAACCCTTGATGACCCCTGGTATCCAATTACAGGTGAGGAACTTAATACATGTGGTCTATCGGCTGAGGAAGTGGCAAGCTTAACTGCCCAATATTCTGGGTTTGAACTTGAAAAACAATTTCCCTGTCGCTATGAGCATGTGCACTTTGACCCAGGCTTAACTGCAATGGAAGGTGGTGATGCTCTTAAATATGTCCGCTCGAGACATGGATCGGGCGCTGGTGATTTTTCCCGCAGTCAGCGCCAACATGCTCTACTCAAAGGCATCAAGGATAAAGTCCTCAGCCTCCAGGCTGCACAAGATATTCCGCGCTTTTTTTCTACCTTGGCCGAACACGCCGCTAGCGACATAAACCTGGAAATAGCTCAATACTTGGCACCAGCGCTTCAACTAGCCAGTGGGTTTGAGATTAAAAGCGTAGTCCTGAGTACAGAAAACGTGTTTACGTCAGGTAAATCAGGGTCGGGACAGTATATTATTCTGCCTCAAGCTGGCTTAGGCAATTGGAACCAGGTTCATGGGTATCTGAAAAG
>CAZSHY010000052.1:5108-7735 GCA_964607125.1 uncultured Pseudomonadales bacterium
ACCCTTGATGCCACTTTCAGCTGCATCAGCGCGAAGATGGGAAATGGCAGGCACAATTGAGACCAGCACAATCAGTCCAATAACTGGCAGTAAGTACTTCTCTATATCTGGAATGATGTTGCCCAAAAAGTAGCCCAAAACTGTCATGCCTACTGACCAAAGCAAACCACCCAAAACGTTAAACTTGAAAAAAGTATCGTAGTGCATATCTGCCATACCAGCGGCAATTGGGGCAAAAGTGCGAATAGCTGGCATAAATCTGGCTAAAATCAATGTTTGACCACCCTTTTCCTCATAAAAACGTTGCGCTTTGAGCAAGTGATGTTTTTTAAAGAACCAAGAGTCTGGCTGTTTCATCAACCATCCGCCCAGCTTGCGACCAGTCCAATAACCCACGTTATCACCCAATACAGCAGCAAAAAAGAGCAACGGCAGGAGAATCCAAATATTCAAAAACCCCTGCGAAGCCAAGATGCCCGCAGTAAACAGCAAGCTGTCACCGGGTAAGAAGAAGCCAAAAAACAAGCCTGATTCTGCAAAAACTATGCCAGTAATGCCGACATAGCCAACTGTACGAATTAGTTCGGGGAGATCAAAGTGTGGTAACATAGACGTGTAGTTTACGGTGTTTCAACCAAAGTTACAACCAGAAATTATAAAACCTCGCTCTCAAACTCCATGCCCGTGTCTGACTTGGAAGGCAAAACATAGATATCCTGGCGATATTCGTTCAAGCCTACAAACTCTCCCTCTCCTCTAACAATGGCTTCCATGGGACGGCAAGCAAAACAACCACTTGTACCCTGCGGGCACTTAAATGCACCCAGTTTGCGCTGAAGCCTAATTTTCTTGGCTACATCAAGCACTTGCTCGTGAGCTGATGCCAAATCTGGCAATTCTTTATCCACCAAACCGTGTTGCTGGCGAAGGTACCAATAACTGGCGCCACTGACTTTACGACTTTGGGTGTTATGCACTAGCAAGTGGTAGATAGGTAGCTGCAACGAGCTTTTTTCTTCTTCCGATTTACTCGTTTTAAAATCAATAATGTGGACACTATCTGTCTCCGGCAGATACCGCAGCCAATCGATTTTGCCACATAAAATGATTTCGTCTGTCTCAGACAACCAGTAATGCGGTAAATCTGCCTTAATTTTGACAGCTCTTTCCTTGAGAATTCCCGGATCATCCATGACTCTGCGCAGCATCTCTTCGCCTTCGGCACGGTATTTATCTTCTTGCGCTTGCGAGTGAAAACCGCCGCGTTTGCCAGTTACTTTTTTCCATGCATCACTAAATTTATCAATCAATGACTTAGTAAATCTCTGCTCAACTGGCAGAATTGACAAAGATTCCAACACCTCATGTACAGCTGCGCCTAAGGCTAGAGGTGCTGACATGAGCTGCATTTTATGGTTGGTTTTGGGATCTTTATAGACGTTCTTGAGAAAATATGCGCGTGGACAGTGAACAAAGTCGGCAATTGAACTATGAGATACCCAGGTGGCGCTGTAGGTGTCTGGCATGGCCCACATTGTACACGCTCATGCTCGGTTTTGTATTATTGACTTGTTAAGGCGGGATGCGTAGCATGATTATTATGGATACAGACACATACTCCGCCGCTCTCAAACTTTCTTATTTCGTTGCCGCTATTCCCATGGCATTTGTCATCTTGAGTGCCTTCCTGTCAGCCAAACAAATGGGTGGTACTTTAGGCGAAGGTCTCAAAAAAATTGCTGCGGGATCAATTATTCACACTATCATCATCCTGACTTATATACTGATAGAAAAAGGAGCTCGAGGCTTTCTCAATGAACAAGTTGTGGGCATATTTTTCTTTATTGGTGGCACATCCGGAGCCGCCTTTCTTATTAGCGGCTACTCCCAGATGTACAAACTCGCCAAACGCCTCAAGCTTTTTACTGTCTAAAGACTTTTTCCCCTTGAGTTTCCTTAGCCACATGTACTACACTCAGTAGTAACTATGGAGTTGCAACATCTAGGTCCCCTAGAACAAAAAATACTTAAAATCATCTGGCGTACGCCAGATTTAACTGTGGGCCAAATACTTACTAAGCTCAACCACGCCAACCATGGAAGGACCTGGGCATATACCACGGTGCTTACTATTACCCAACGTCTGGCGGAGAAGCAGTTGATTGAATGTGGCAAGATTGGACGTTCATACACCTTTCGGCCCAAACCCCAACGACCCGACTTTATCAAGCAACTGGTTAAAACCACCATTCGTGGGCTAACCGAGCGCTTCGGAGATCAAGCCATCGCTGCCTTCCTTGCCGAAGTTGAGCAGCTGTCTGAGGCTGAGCGCGCTCGCGCGGCTCGCGCATTAAGTCGTCAATCCAAGGCAACTCATGAATAGATTTGTCAGCCATTTTACCGAGATAAAATATTTGGCGATCTTCTTGTTCGCATCATTTGGAACTGTGGCAGTAGCACCGCAGATTATTCAAAACTACCAGTCGGCTGCCATGATCCCATTTTGGTCAGCTTGCCAAGCACTTTTGTACCAAAGTGGACAATCCTCTCGAGTATCGCTGATGCTATTTCTCAGTGCTGCGCTATTAATCCTTGTTTTGAGAGCGGTGGCAACTATCTTTCAGACC
>CAZSHY010000053.1:0-5148 GCA_964607125.1 uncultured Pseudomonadales bacterium
TCATGAGAAATTACCAGTACAGTTTTGGGGTAAGACATTAGAAAGATCATCAGGTGCCCAATTCCGGCCGCGTCTAGGTTATTGGTTGGCTCATCCAAGAGTAAAACGTCTGGTTTTTGAATAAGAGCTGCTGCCAAGAGAAGCCTGGCTTGTTGTCCGCCTGAGAAATCACTGATTTTTTTATCTGCTACTGCTACTAAATTGACTGCATCTAGGGCTTCGGCCATGCGCTTGCGAACCACATGATCAGCTTCATTGACGTATGAGGCAAAGTACTCTAGTACAGTTTGCTCGCGTTGCTCAGGCCGAATGACTTGATAGGCTGTAGCTATAGTCAACTCATGTTTGACTGAAACTTGGCCTTGATGCGGCTTGAGTTCACCGGTGATAAGTTTGAAGATAGTGCTTTTACCTGCTCCATTTTGACCCATTAGCGCCACCTTCATTCCAGCTTGGACACTAAAGCTAGCGCCTGCCAAAATTTCGCGGTGCAAGCCATATTCAAAGTGAACGTCAGTAAAGTTAATGATGGTGCTCATAGTTTCCCGTCAAGTGGTTAGTGTAACACACTCGCCTAGAGGTTGTGATATGATCAAAGCAAGGAGTCATATTATGTTGCAAGCACGCACTTTGGCTATAGCTATGATTTTGATGGGCCTAGCTGTTTCCGCAGTCAGTGCTCAAGTTCCGTCTGCGTCACCTCGCGCCCGCGTTCGGGTGACACAAGATGAAGCGCCAACGCTCCGACGAGTGGGAGACAATGTCAGACAAGAGCGCACCGCCACGCGTGATGGCCAGATGCGAGAGACGGTCGAGAACCGGCTTTCCGGTGAACCAGAGGCAGCGCGCTGTGCAGCGGTGACCGCGGCAATTGACGCACGACTCAAGCGATATACAGAACAAAAAGAGGCGCACATCGCTGTTCATCAGCGCATTCACGATAGACTTCAGGCTTTGATTGAGCGCTTGGCCGCCAAGGGTTATGACGTGACAGTGGTTAAGGCTGATCTAGTAAAACTGGATGAGCTAATCAAGCAAGCCAACGATGACTACCAAGTCTTTATTATTAAATTGGAGATGACCAAGAGATACAACTGCGGCACTGCTGAGGGAGATTTTAAGGCTAAGTTGGCAGAAGCCAAGGCCGCACTAGCCGTTTTCCGTGCCGATGTCAAAGCCATTGTCGCGTTTGTTAAAGATACGCTTAAGCCTCACGTTCGCGAGCTGAGAGTGCAAGTCCAGAGTAGTAATGATAACAATGGAGGCGAGCGATGAACAAAACTCTTGGTGCAATTATTGCTGTATTGCTCGTAACTGGCGCAGCCGCGGCATTTTTAAGCAGAAGTTCGGGCAAATCAGCACCTATGGATCAAGCGCTTACCGAGTCTGAGCCCACTTTTAGCTACACCGATGAGCAGTTTGCCACCTCTCAAGCCGCCGCAGCTACGATTGACTCCGATCTACAACAAATTGATGCTGAGTTGGAATTGGTTGGTGAAGCCGAGTTTGATGGGACTGACTTAACTGATGCAGAGCTGGGTTTCTAGAAAACTAGGACTCTAAAAGTGTGCCTATCTTAAATGTCTCTAAGAGGGTTTTGGCCATTTCTTGATGCTCGCGCTCACCGTTAAACATTTTGGTAGCATCTTTACCACAGCCTTTGTAAATATCTTCACCACCCGGGTGCTCAGGTCCATATGAAGTTACATCGTAAACTGAGTCGCCTATGATTAGCCAACAGTCTGATTGACTTGCGTGCTCCTGAACCTGAGCCAGAGTATATGGCTGTACAGTTTGGCCTGATTCAGGTGAGGTTTTAGAAGCTGAATTGTTTTGAGCCCGCCCCACACGCATACTTCGATTTTGGTTGCCATTCTTAAGGAAAAACACGCCTGCGCCCAGGATGACAGCCAAAATAATACCACCCAAAACTAGATTTTTTGACATACGCTACTTAATTTTTTTTGAACTACTACCGCTAAATAGTATAGCTATTTTTCTGAGAGTTTGTTGAGGCCAGCCTATTCATATCTGAGAGCCTCGATATTTCTGCTGAGTAAATAATGGTTTTTGCTCGCGCAATTTATTTGAGTATCCTATATAATATACAGTTCGCCCCACAGGAGGCAGAGGTATGCAACAGAGTCAACTCCGAAATATCGCTATTATTGCTCACGTCGACCATGGAAAAACCACGTTGGTGGATGCGATGTTGAAGCAAACCAAAACATTTGCCGCTCATCAAGCCGAAAATGCTCAGACCACCATCATGGACTCCAATGACCTCGAGCGAGAAAAAGGTGTGACTATTCTAGCCAAGAACACGGCCGTGTTTTGGCATGAATATAAAATCAATATTCTTGACACCCCTGGCCACGCTGACTTTTCTGGAGAAGTGGAGCGGGTACTCAATATGGCAGACGGATGTGTCCTGCTTGTTGATGCAGCTGAGGGCGTACTTTCACAAACAAGATTTGTACTCAGATTGGCTCTTGAACTCAAGCTTACGCCCATCGTGGTGATCAATAAGGTTGACCGCAAGGACCAGCGCGCATTAGAAGTTCTCGAAGAGGTTTCAGATTTGTTTTTGGAGCTGGCCACCGATGAGTCCCAGCTGGACTTTCCGGTATTATTTGCCCGCGGCTTTCAAGGCATAGCTGGTAAAACAGTGGCAGAAGCCGCAGATCATTCCCTAGATATCACTGACAGCACTGATTTGTCGCCCCTTTTTCAGACCCTGATTGACACTGTGACTTCGCCTCATGGTGACGCCGCGGCACCGCTACAAATTCAAGTCAACTCTCTTGACTGGGACAACTACAAGGGCAAGATTATTATTGGCCGCATTTTTCAAGGCACTGTCCGTAAGGGTCAACGAGTCGTACTCATGACCACTGCTGGCACAAGTGTGGGAGCTAATGTTGAGTACTTGTTTACCCACCATGGACTGAGTAGACAAGAAGTCGCAGAGGTTGCTGCCGGAGAAATCGTGGCGCTGGCCGGAATTCCCAACCCACAAATAGGTGAAACAATCTGCGAGCCAGAAAATCCATTACCCCTTCCTCAACTCTCCATCAGTGAGCCTACAGTTAAAATGCAAATGGCAGTCAATACCAGTCCGTTTGCTGGTAAGGAGGGTGATTTTGTAACCTCCCGCCAACTTCGCGATCGGCTTGACCGAGAGTTAGAAACCAATGTCGGTTTACGCATGCTGCCCGGAACTTCTGGCGAGAGCGTGACCATTGTCGGCCGAGGCGAGTTGCATTTGGCTATCTTAATTGAAACCATGCGACGCGAGGGATATGAATTTACCCTTTCAAGACCAGAGGTGGTAATTAAGCAAGTTGATGGTGTAACTAGCGAGCCTTGGGAATATGTAATCATAGAAGTACCAGAAAAGTTCACTGGCGCAATTACAGCCGCACTAGCCCAAAGACGAGGCACACTCAAAAACATGCATCAAACTAAAAGCGGTGTTCGCTTTGAGTATGAAATTGCTACCGCCAACCTGATTGGTTACAGAAGTGATCTTTTAACTGCCACCAGTGGCGAAGGTGTGCTGCACAGTACATTCCTCAACTTCCAACCAGTCACAGAGCACAGTGACTGGAACCGAGGTGGTGCCATAATTGCTCAAGAAGCAGGCAATGTGACCGCGTATTCACTGGAAAAATCTCAGCAACACGGTACCATGCTAGTTGATCCTGGTGAGGGTGTGTATGCCGGTCAAGTGGTGGGCTTTAATAATCGTTCCGAAGATATTGTCATGAATGTGGTTCGTGGTAAGAAGCTGACTAACATGCGCGCCGCGAGTGCAGACGCAACAGTGGTTTTGGCGCCTGCGTGGAAACCTTCACTGGAGAGATTTTTGACCCTGATCGGCTCAGATGAAACCCTAGAGGTGACTCCTCAATCAATGCGCTTGCGCAAAAAAGATGCTCGCAAATTATTGAAACACTAAGTGTGTACGAGTGAAGGTTGAATGTTGAAACTTTCTCTCAGCAGATACCCCATACTTGCCCCCCTAATCTCGTTGATATTGGCGATTTCCTTAGTCATGATCTGGTGGAAAATTGACCTCTGGTCATTTCTAATTGGTAGTCAGCCACTGTGGGACTTTGACGTTTACTATGCAACTGCTCAAGCAGCTCGAGCTGGCATTAGCCCGTATCAGGTTCCTTTTATGCAAACAGCCGGCCCACCCCTGGTGGTGGCGGTATATTTGCCTTTTACGTACCTGCCACTATCTGTGGCTAGGGCAGCGGTAACATTTATTAACTTGTCAGCTGGAGCCTTGAGTTGTTGGATGTTGTCCAAGCTAATTACCGGTCGCTTTAGAATTTCCGGCGCGCTGGCTCTGCTTAATTTACTTTGGCTAAGTTTTCCTGCCCGTTTCAGTTTGCTGCTGGGCCAACCCAACTTAGTTTTGCTTTTGGCTGTGACCACATTATTACTTCATGAGTACTCTGCAGCTGTCACAAATAAGTTCAAACTACTTGGCATCCCCCGCGCTGACCAGTGGGTGACGCCACTAATGTTGGCGTTGGCCGCGCTGATAAAGACCAACTTTTTGGTTTTATTTGCCAGTACGTTACGCCATAGTCATCTCAAATTTGTGTGGGCGGTCACGGCTTTGCTGGTGGTGGCGATATTTGCAGTGCCGATTTTAAAAGTCGACTACTATATGGAGTATTTAACTCAACGCGCCCACCATTACACGCGATCGGCCGTAGTGTTGAACGATGTAGACTACTATAACCAGTCTTTGAGGTCGACTTTAGGCCGATTTAATCTTGGCTCACTCGCGCCCCAAGTTTTCATGTTCACCGCGGTGTTAGCCTTGGTTTACCTACTTGTGACTGGGGATGTGGGCGCAGGTGTAGCATTATCCTTACTTTCTTCACCAATTGTTTGGCAGCATTACTTGGTAGCAGTTTATCCATTACTTTTTTTCGAATTATATTGGTTGGTAAAGGCAAATAAATGGTGGCAGGTGGCGGCAGTTTGTACCTGCGGCCTATTAATGATGACAGAACTGCCATGGCTTCATGGTAGGCAGTTGGGTGGCGTAAGTAGTCTATTGGCCAGTCACTACTTTTTTGGATTAGTTGGCACTTTTTTTCTCTGGACAGTCGCGATCAAATCTAA
>CAZSHY010000053.1:5158-7672 GCA_964607125.1 uncultured Pseudomonadales bacterium
TCTAAGTCGAACCAGTGATACAATGTGCAGATATGCAGTCTGACGCAACTCAAAACTATCTTAAAGACCCACTTAACCAGCCTTGCACCTTCTATATTGTTCGTCACGGTTTAACAGAGTGGAACAAGGCCAAAAAAATTCAGGGCTTATCAGATATTCCTCTTGCCGAAGAAGGCGTCAAGCAAGCGCAGGAGCGCGCGCTGACACTCAAGCACATCCCATTTGCTGCCGTATTTTCATCTGACCTAATCAGAGCTAAGCAAACAGCCGAAATTCTAGCGGCTGACCACAATTTAATAGTCAAAACTAACCAACTCCTCCGGGAAAAATCATTTAACCAATATGAGGGCAAGCAGGTGGATGAGTTTAGAGCAGAGCTCAAAGAGCTTTTAGATCTGCGCGCGACTTTGAGCCATGAGGAGAACCTCCGGTTTAAATTTGCTCCAAATATTGAAAGTGATGAAGAAGCATCGCAACGGTTTATTTTAATTATTCGCGAAGCCGCCGAAGCTTATCCTGGTCAATCCGTTCTTATGGTCAGCCATGGAGCCATGATGTATGCCCTCTTGGCAAAGCTCGGAATTTTAACTTTTGGTAATAGTGCCGCGGGTAGAATAGAAAACCTGGGTTACTGCATTATTGAATCAGACGGCGCCGATTTCCGCGTCACCGGAATGGTGGGCATAACCGACCAACAACCAATTGTCTGAAGCAGGATTAACTATGCCGATTCCTAAAATAATTTTGGCCTCGCAGTCGCCACAGCGGCGAATTATTTTGGCAACTTTGGGCGTAGATTTTTTGGTGGTACCGTCCCAGCTTGATGAATCCACGATTCAAAACCCTGACGCAGGTGAGCGCGCGCGCCTGCTGGCGCGCGCCAAAGGTGAAGCTGTGGGTCGGCTTCACACAGACGCCATTATCTTGTCCGCCGACTCGTTCTGTGTTTACCAAGGCCAACAGCTAGAAAAACCACCCACGGTAGCCGCTGCTCAGGCAATGCTCCGCGGACTGGCGGGCAACACCTTTCAATTTGTAACAGGTTTTTACTACTTTCATCCGGGCCGCCCTGCAATTTCGGAAACATTTTCTGGTTCGGCGCACATGCGCATGTTGTCTGACGCGGAAATTGTCCACTATTGCGCGGAAAATCCTGTAACTACCTGGTCTGGCAGCTATTCGCCCGCATATATAGCTGGTATGTCTTTGTTTGGGCAAGTCAGTGGTAATTTAACCGCCTTTACTCATGGCTTCCCGATTGATCGGGTAGCTGAACTGCTCAAACTCTCGGGAGCGTTAGGATGATGAATACTAAGTTGGTCATAAGACTCGGGACACTCTTTTTTTTCATTGGCCTGAACGTAGTCCTTGGCGCTCAGTTTCTTAAAGAAGCAAAATTGCGCCTGCCCGCACCGTTGGAGCAGTTGTTACGCAGCCGCAATCTTTTGCCCAGTCAACTCCAAATTGAGCGCGTTTCCACACCTGAGGACTATGCTGGCAAGCTCCAACCCCGTCTCATTGCAGCCGCTCTTAATCAGGAAAGAGCTAGGGTTGATCTGCCCCCTTTGGAATGGAATCAGGAGTTGGCAACGGCAGCAGCAAGACTCTTGTCACTGGCCGAAGCCTACGACTACGACTTTGATAAATTTCCTTTGCGTGAGCGACTGCCTGAAGCAGTCAAGGCAGCGGGATATGAATATTTATGGGTTAGCCAAAGTACCTTAGTGGGTCCTTTGACCATTAATTCAGTCATCGATGCTTGGTACAGTCCGGACTCGGTGAACGAAGCGCTCGCGACAGCGAGCGCATCCACAAAATCTAACTCTGGCCAGCCACCTCCACCTGAACCAACTCAAGTCGGCTTTGCTGCGACTGTCGTAACTCATCCTCAATTTGGCACCGCTGGAGTGGTGATTCAGTTACTGGGTACCCCTCAAGCTAAAAGCAAGCGCACCACCCAGCCGCAAGGTGCCAACACTGTGGTCAGCGCTACTCAACCGCGCGAAATACCTGACGCCGAGGTGCTGGCAGCTCTCAATAATTACCGGGCTACGCACGGGCACGAACCACTGACTCAAGATGAGCGGCTATGCGCCTATGCTCAGAAGCGGGCAGAGGATTTAATTGCCTTTGGTGGTCTAGATGCACACGCGGGTTTTACTGCTGACTTTTCTGGCGAGACGAGGCCGAGTCAACTTGCTGATTACCCGGGGACACAGTTTGGTGAAAACTTGGCTTATCAATTTTGTCGAAACATGACCACCGGCGCCTCATTTATTGCCGGTACGGGCACGGAGTTGATCGAGTGGTGCTTTGACTCATCCACCAAGGGCCATCGAGAAGCGCAGTTGAGTACAGTTTACAAACATGCTTGTGTGAGGCATGGCAAAAACAGTTACGTGGTGATATTTGGCAACTAATCCAGCTTAAATTCTTCTTGAACAAACGCGCGCAGTCCCTGGCGCAATTCTGGTTGGTTTTTGGCGACTATGATGTTGGTCTTGAGCCATTCTA
>CAZSHY010000054.1:0-7336 GCA_964607125.1 uncultured Pseudomonadales bacterium
ACTGCCCAAAATACAGTGGTGCAGCAGCTGACTGAGTATTGGGGTGACCAGGCTAATGTGTTTGTCGTTGGTGATCCTCATCAGTCAATTTACCGATTCCAAGGCGCATCGGTAGAAAACGTAGCCGCATTTACCAGGCAATACCCATCTGCTACGGTGATCACGCTCACCATAGGATATCGATGTCCGCAATCTATTTACGATGCTGCTCATCACCTAATTGGGATTAACACGCTGGCTCAAACAGGCATGCAGTCATTGCCAGAGGGGAGTATTGCGGCGCTAAACCAAGCCCTTGGCACCAGACTAATCAGCGCGCATGGTCAAGCTGAGGTCCCGGCCGTATTTGTGCAGACAGCACCAACTGCCACGCTGGAACTGATAGCGGTTGCCAAACAGATACAGGCTTTGGTAAAAACCGGTGTATCACTTGGAGAGATTGCCATTTTGTACAGGTACAACAGTGATGCTGTGGAGTTGAGTTCTGTGCTAGCTGGTGCTGGCATTGCGTGCAGGGAGGATGGAGGCAGCAATGTTTTGGAGAGCGAACCCCTCAGGCAGCTTTTTGAGCTTTTCACCCTGATTGCAGACTTGCGCAGCGGTATCCAAGACGAGCGATTGTTTGAGGTAGCTTGTTATTCGTGGATAGGCCTGGACTCGCTGTCTATCATGCAGCTGACAAGACTGGCAGGACAGACCAAAACTCGGCTTTATGACTTAATGAAAACTGGCTCCGACAGCCTAGAAGCTGACGCACAGCAATCACTACAGGCATTTATTTCCCACTTAAACACCTGGAGTACATTGGATAGCACCCTGACTTTCCCTGAATGGTTTGAGCTGGTTATGACCGAGAGTGGTTACCTGGGATGGGTGCTAACCCAACTGGATAAGCCTCGACTTCTGTATCAACTCAATGCCGTTTTCTCTCAGGTTAAAGCGCTGGCAGCAGCCCGCCGAGGTTTCAAGCTAGCAGATTTTCTGCAGGCAATAACAACTATGTTGGAGCATGGTATTCCTGTGGTGGCAGACGTACATCAGGCACGTTCTGAAACAGTGACTTTGACTACAGCCCATAAAGCAAAGGGTCAAGAGTGGCCTTACGTGTTTGTGATTCATTGTCTTGATGGCAAATGGGGAAATGCTCGTCAGCGCGAGCTGCTAACTTTGCCTGACGGAATGTTGCAGTACACTGACACTTCTAAAAAGGAGCGCAACGAAGATGAGCGCCGGTTGTTTTACGTGGCGATCACTCGAGCTTCAAAACAGGTCTATGTTTCTTATCCGCAAGCTCTGGCAACTAACGGCAGATCTAGGGAGGTAGTGCGGAGCATGTTTATCGATGAGCTTTCGCCAGATCCAATTGCGACAAGTAACTTCTTTGAAGATGAGGAATCTGCCCTAACTGCGCTTGAGTCTGCATTTGTGATCAAACCAGCTGCGCCAAAGTCAGACATAGTTGATCAGGCTAAATTGGCAAGACAGAAAGCATTTTTTTCAGAGTTGGTGGATGACTTTAAGCTGTCGGTGACAGCGCTCAATACTTATTTGCGAGACCCACGCGAGTTTGTGCTCAATAGTTTGCTCCGCATTCCGCGAGCCAAGCCAGAGCATATGGCTTTTGGCACAGCAGTCCACAGCGCGCTTGAGACTCTGTATTTGGGCATTATGAAAACCGGCGAGATACCAGATCTATCACAGGTGCAGCACGCTTATGCTGAGTCACTGGAGCGCGAGCTACTCACTAGTCACGACTTTGAGCGCAGATTGATATATGGACAAGAGTTGCTTGGCACGTACCATGCGCGACTCGAGAGCGTATCGCCGCCTCTTTTTGTGGAGCGATTTTTTGGAGGGGGATCTCAGCGTTCAATTTTGGCAAATCCCGCAGGCCCAATTCAACTCACTGGTAGAATTGACCGAGTCGATTGGGTGAGTCAATCTGACAAAACTGTTAAGTTAGTTGACTACAAGACTGGCAAGGCCAAGTCTCAAAATGACATCTTGGGCAAAACAGTGGCGGCACAACTTTCAGAACGAGAGTTGGAATTGCCAGAAAGTATTTGCGGACCTTACAAACGGCAGTTACTTTTTTATAAACTTCTCACTCAGCTGGACCCGACCTTTTTACCGACTGCAGTCTATGGAGAGTTTGAGTTTGTGGAGCCAGATAAACAAACAGGCAAAACCGTGACTAGAACCTTCGAATTGATTGACGAAGAAGTTGAGGACTTAAAGCAGTTGATAATTGAGGTAATGGCAGATATTAAAGGGCTAGCTTTTTTAAGTGTTTTGTAGGCATAGACGATCCGGCTCGCGTGATATACTTGTACCCATGTCATCTATTTTCACCACAGCTAGTCACAGATTTCCCTACACCAAGGATCGTTTCCCAGGCCAGGCCAACGATGAGGTGATTTTGTACGTCTTGCGTGAAAACCAGATCATGCTGTGGATTAGGCGCATCGGTGTGGCAGGCGTGGGTTTGGCACTACTAGTTGCTGGCTGGTGGTTTTCAGCATTAACAAGTAGATTTTTGGGCACTGGTATCACGAGTATGATCCAGATGATCAGTGTGGGTGCTGGTTTGGCTCTAGCACTGGTTGGATGGTGGTGGGTAACCAACCTATGGTTGAAGAGTATTGCCCTAGTGACCACCAAGCGGCTAATTAAATTTGTTTACACTACTCCAGTCAATCGACACACTTTGTCACTGCCTTTGGAAATGATTGTGGACACCGGCGCGTATGACAAAGGATTTTTACAAGCGTTTTTCAAATTGGGCACATTCACCGCTCGTTCAAGCGCATCTAGCTCGGGAGCTGCCACTGACGATCCGGATAGAATCAACAAAAAATATTTTTATATTGAAAATATTTCCATGGCAGAAGACTTGCAGCATTATGTGAATAAGTTGCTGTCGTTATTCCGGCGCCGGCCAGATGACCTAGTTACTTTCCGACCCTTCATTCCACAAGGTTATGGTGAATCAAGAGAAGCGCTGATTAAAGATCATCCGGAGTTTTGGAGCTAACCACTACTTCCAACTCGGCAGCGCAAAGTAAAGTTTTTCCTTAACCTCATTTGCAACCATCTGTCCCGTCCAGTGTGGGTACCAAGCCACAAAAGTGAGCGCGATCATTGCCACCAAGAAACCAGCGCTGAGTTTGCCCCATTTAGATTTGCCTCCCAGTTTTATTAGCCAACACGCCAGGTTGATAGACATCAGCGGCACTGCTGGCAAGTAGTGGTAAAAGAACATAATTCTGGGCGAAAATTCCCAAAAAATCCACACAAATAAATAAGCTGTAATCAAAAAGGAAAAACGCGAGTAGGTGTGAGTTTGGGCTATCTCGTCACTTGAGTTTTTGTCACGAACCATAAATCTAACCAACAGAATCAGAGTTAAAACCAGTGAAATATCAGCCAACCAAAATAGTAATGGATTGCCCACATTGTAAATGTCTGCGCGCTGCCCCTCAGCATACTCGACAGACATCCAGACTGGCTTAGTATTGAGAAACCATTGCCAAGGTCGTGATTGATAAGAATGAACTGCTTCAAGGTGAGTCTGGTACCACCAGGTCTGGCGATGAAGCATGACAAAGTGTGAAACGTAACCTTCAAAAAATGGTTTGGCCTCAGGATCAGTCTCATCGGCCTTGGTCCAAAACATCTTTGTGTAGTAACACTCGCCCTGAATTTCTTCTTGATGAGAACAAACTAGAGTCTTGCCTTGTGCAAACATTAAGCCATATGACGCCACATAAATTAGTACTGGCAGGACAACTAGCGCGCCTGCGGCGCGCAACGCTTGAAAAACTTGAGTGCGTATTGTGCTAGACGTACGCCATGAGTCTGATATCCAGCCTTTGATCCAGTAAATAGCTTCCACACAACCGACAGCTGCAAGTGCATAAAAACCAGACCATTTAGAACCCATCGCCAGACCTGAAGCCAGGCCAGTTAGCCAGATAAACTTGGAACTGTTTGCCCGTTCCTTGAGATGCAGAACGTAAAAATAAAATGTAAGCAAAATAAAAAACGTAACGTGAATGTCATTCATGGCAATCCGAGATTGAACCAGAGTTAATCCGTCTAGGGAGACTAAAAAGGCTGCGAGTAGGGATACATCCTTTCTTTCAAAGAGTGCTTCAGCCAGCTTGAGAGTCATGAATACTACTAGCACGCCAAAAATAACTGAACTAATTCTCCATCCAAGTGGGTTTTCACCGAGGGCCAACATGCCCAGTGCTTGAGTGTATTTGGCTAAGGGCGGATGCAACCAGTCCACTGCTGTAGAAGGTTCTGGCTCTGGGTTCCACCATTCAAATCCACGAACGTCATTGCGGGCCATCAGTTTGGCAGTGACCGCATGATAAACCTCGTCAAAAACATAGGTAACTGGTAAGTCCACATGCCAGACTCTAGTTACAAAGCTCCACAACAACACCAGAATGACTAGAAATTTGTAGTATCGAGAAATCAAATTATTCATGAGAGTAGATAGATAACAACCATAACTACACTGCCAAAAAGAAATACAGTGGTAAGTAGAGGCTTATCTTGGAGAAGTACTTTTTCTGGAGATTCGCCTTGATTGCTTTCATATACCAGCTGTAGGTAGCGCATCACCCCAAAAATCACGAAAGGCACAGACAGCATCAGAAGTTTTTGTGAGTGTAGGGTGCGCGGAAGTACGGCAAAAAAACCTGCAAAACGGGTGGCTGTCTTATTGCCTTCATCTTGAAATGCATATAGTGCGTAGGTCAGCCAGGTGGCGTTGGCGAACATGCCTGTGTATTGATCCAGAAGTCTTTGGCTGTAGCGCTTAAGAATTTTGCGCGTGCTGCCTAGGTCGGCGCTATCTTTGCCTAAACCGTCTTGACCAAGTAAGAGCGTGCGTTCGCTCTGGCGTTTGCCCACAGCCAGGAACAGGGAGGCGGAAATGACGGTTAGTAAAAACCAGACGCTCATATGCAGATTAACCACCACGGCGCCTGCATAAACGCGGATTAAAAAGCCAGAAGCTATGGAGGCAACATCTAGGATGGGGATGTGCTTGAGATACTTGGTGTAAAGTACTTGGAGTATGAAATAAGACAATACCAGCAGTTTAAAAAAACCAGGCAACCAAAGTGAGCTCACAAGGGCTGCTATCAATCCGATGACGGCCATTGATTGGGCAATTGGTTTGGCAAGCTCACCGGAAGCGATGGGACGTTTGCGCTTAAATGGATGGTGCCGGTCGGCATCAAAATCTTCCAGGTCGTTAATCAGGTAAATACTCGAGGTAAGTAGACAAAAAACTCCAAAAGCTACCGTAACAGTCACAAAATAGGGCACTGCATCTGGTGGATCGTAAAAGAAGAAGCCTGAAAATACGAGCGCTGCGTACAACGCCAGGTTTTTGATCCACTGACGAGGTCGGGCGGATTTGACAATCAAAAAAAGGGTGCGCAACATGTGTGAATTAGTATACTACGAAATTACCGCGCTGCTGAGTGTTTTTTGGCCCAAATTAAAAATCCAAACACGCTTGCCCCTACCACCAGTAGTGTCACTACCTTGCCTAGAGTGTTAAGGTACAAAGAAAGCAGGCCAAGCCCCAGGCTACTGGTCCAATAAAACATCGCTACCTGTTGTTTGCTCCAGCCTAATACGTCCAGTAGTTTATGGTGCAGGTGACCGCGATCACCCCAGAGTGGTGACTTACCCGCTCTAATGCGTCTTAAAATAGTAAAAATTGCATCGGCCGTAGGCACCCCAAGAACCATTAGGGTGGTAGCCACTTTTGCTCCAGAAATAATGGCAGCAATACTCAAAAAGTATCCGGCTAAACTTCCCGCACCATACCCAGGCATTATCTTTTGAGGCGCCCAATTCCATGCCAAAAAACCGGCGAATGCTCCAGCGATGATCCAGCTAAAGTGAGCAGCATCAAACTGGGTTGGGTCGTCCACAAACTTGGAAGATAAAATGCCCACAATCACAAGCGCGATGACCACAAATCCGGGCATCTGGCCGTCGACACCTTTGGACCAGTTGACGATGTTCATGTTCCAAAGCATAAATATGAGGGCAAACAAATCAGCCAATATCCATATAGTATGACTTGTACCCCAGGCCGCAAACTGAAGTTGCGGCTGGTCGAGGTGAATAACACCCGGTCCAAATGGATTGCTCACGTACCCAATACCAATACCTGCGCCTACAACTAGTAGGGCGGCCGCAAGTCCCGTGCCTAGTCGAATGATTGGATGAATATCATAAATATCGTCCAGAATGCCAACTATGGTTAAAAGCAGTGCTCCACCAATAATCGCCAGTAAGTATGAATCAAATTCCAAGAAGGCTAAAAACGGAATGAGTGTGGCCAAGAAAATGATAATTCCACCTCCCCGAGGTACGGCCACGGTGTGAGTGGCTTTAACATGCGAGTTGGTCATGGGATCATCCACCCACCCATGTTTGCGATAGTACCAAATCACAAGCGGCGTGATGCAAGCAGCAATGAGTGCGCCCAAAATGAATCCGAGCATAGTTACCAAGTTATATAGATTATACGAATTAAGGCAACAATTAAGAGTGTTTGGAGAACGAGGGTCATGGTGATGAAGAGACGTTGGATGACTCGATCTTGTTGTTCAATGGCAGATAAAATCAAGGCGTGGGACAAACTGATGATCAGTGACAACAGCGGCAAGAGAAAAATCCAGACTTTAGGCACAAGTTGTTGTTGGGGTAAGGCCAATGAATAAAACATGGGCAACATGGGCTGAGCTAGTACAAAAAATACCGCACTCAATCCACCCAAAATCAATGTGCACATAAAAGATGTTATTACATGCTGACGGACATCATGATGGAGTCTAAATGGGGTCATGGTGAGGTGGCTGGTTTGCGCTTCCAAACGGTGTAAAGTTCATACTTTTGCCAGGTTGGTTTATAGAATTCTGTTAAATATGCCTCAAGTTGGGGAAAGCGGGTCGTCTCGTTATTCATCATAACGATATATTCGGGGGCGTCTTGACTTAAATCTCGGAAAGTTTCTTCATACGCATTGAAGTCTTTAATATGAAATGAAGCAGTAAATCGACCAGTTGGCGTGGTATTGGAGAGAGCGTAAATGCCTGGGTTGGTGCCCCAAACGAAAAGTTTGTCCTGCTTTTCTGCCTTGAGAATCTCAGCAAAAGCGTAGTTATCTCGCATCAGACCCTCGAAAGATTGCCGGTATTGATCTTGTGAAATTTTGCCTTGGGCAAAAGATAACCATCTTTGGTAGTAAGGAATGGCTGATAAATACTGACTTTGAGAAAAATGAGAATCCAAATAA
>CAZSHY010000055.1:0-5466 GCA_964607125.1 uncultured Pseudomonadales bacterium
GTTGCAACGGGAGTTGGAGCATCTAGCGCTGCTACGAGCGCCGGACAAGCGGCAACTGCAAATGCAGCCAATGCCGCCAATGCTACAAACGCTGCGACTGCCAGCCAAGCGGCGACAGCCGCGCAGGCGGCAGAGGCTAGCACTCTCAGCACACTTCTGTCCACCGCCACAGCTCCGGCAGCCATCGGCATTTTGGCGCCAGCGCTGTTTTTAATCATGACCGCAGTTTCCACCCTTTACATAGTTTTCACTATTCAGAGTTCATTTTTGGTCAAGACGCCATCGATGTTGGAGTTTTTTACTGGCGAAATGCCAGAGGGAGTCCCGCAGGTTGGCTGCTTTCTTCCTGGAGAAGCGGGTTTCAAGGTGCCAGATTCCGTCATTACCACCAGCCCGTGGGTTGGTTTTCCCGAAGGTGACTGGGCTAAATTAACCGCCGCATGGAACGCTCAAGTTTCCTCAAACGCTTGTTTTAATAAGCGTGTATGCGGCAATGGGGTGCCTGTAGTAATTTTCCGATTTGGCCAAGAGTATCCCTGGGGCGGTTGGACACTGAGCAATAATTCTCTGGGTTTGTATAACATGGGTTTTGAGTATCCGGAGTACACATTCGTTCACGAACTGGGCCACATTATTGATAAACGAAACACAGGCTTGCGCAATGGATTCTCTAGTATCTGGGGCGGCCGATGTTTTACCTATCCGGGCGCATGTAAAGAGTCGGAGGCGTTCGCCGAGGCGATCGTGTTGGCGGTTGTCTGGGACAAGATGAATTTTACCGCCGCGGGTGGCGGACAATACAACTTTCCGGCCAATGATCCTGCGGCGTATAATTGGGTCATGAAAAACATCTTTGGATCGGACGGCTCGTGCAACTAACTCTCTTAAAAATCATCAATCATATTCGCGCCTACCACAATTGGTATATATTTGGCGCACTTGCAGCGCTTACCCTCCTGAGCATAATTTTGCGCTTAGTCACGCCGCAGCCCACTGCCCAAATCACCCCTTCGCCGCCTCCAATATCCCTACAACCAACCTTGAACCGATACAAAAACATTCTCCCGGGCGACAGGGTTACGCTCTCAGACATTTCCAAAGTTGGCGAGGTGATTTCTTCCAGTGTTAGTGCCAACACCACCACTTATTCTCTTAAAAGCGCGTTCCTTTCTAAGCCCAATAAGGTGGTAGTAAACATCGAAGGCGAAGTATTGTTTATTGAGGAGAATATTCTTACTTCTCAGACCAAAGAATACCTACGCACATATATCGTCGCTTTCGGCCAGCCAGACTTAACAATGTTTAACGAACAACTTGGCGACGCGGTCAAATCATATATCTTCCTCAACCAAGGTGTAGTTGTGACTGCTCACGAACTAGATGGAAGCATTGAACAAAAATGGTACTTTTCTCCTACAACTAAGGTGGTTTTTCTTCAGACAATCGGCAAAAATCTTTCAGCCTCACCAGACGTTGGCCACTAGTAACCCCCACTTCGCGTTTAGTTTCCCACCTCAATACGTTATACTGTAGCAGCAATGCGCGAACACCCCATTCCACAAGATATTACCGGCTACCGCTTCCATATTATCGGCAGCATGACCCTCAAGCAGTTTGGTGAAATTTTATTTGGCATCATTCTTGCCTTCATTATCTATAAGACAAATCTCCTTTTTCCAATCAAATGGTTGCTGATTGCTGCGTCGGTGGGTATAGGTGTGGCCGCCGCCTTTGTACCCATTGAGGAGCGCCCGCTGGACCACTGGATCATAACTTTTTTCAAAATTTTGTATAAACCGACTCAGTTTTTTTGGCGCAAAACGGCTAAAATCCCTAGTTTTTTTGAGTACGTGGCAGACCCCAACATCACCAACCAGGGACCGGACATCGATCTTTCGCCCATTCGTCGCGATCGAATTTCTCAATACCTAAGATCGGTTAATAAAATCAATCCTTCCCAGGCTGAGGACGCAAATGAACTTCTAAGAATTCAAGAGATTATTGAGACCTTCAAAACCCAGCCCGCTACGGCCACCGCTACCCAAAAACACATTGAGCAAAAGCCGGAACTGGGCGTGCGCGTGCGTAAGATGAGGTCGGACACTGCTCTGCCACCCGCCCAACTCAAACAAGAAGTGACAGTTTTTGCCGCAGAAACACAGCGGACAGAATTAGAAGCCGCCAACCGCGACTTCTCACAAACCAAAAAATCCATCCTCAGTACGGACCAAGTTGGTCAAAACGTCGAGGTGCCAGAATTTAACCCCATTGTCATAGACGTTTCGCGTTCACCAGAAGAAGATATGGTGGCGGACAACGCTCGGGTTGACGCAAGCCAGCGCGCCTACATTGAAAATACGGCCCCCGAGGTTGCTAATAATACTTCTACCAACCAAAGTGTGTCCTTTAACACCGACCTACCTTTTCCTTTCCCACCAGATATTCCCAACAAGATTGTTGGTATGGTTTTGTCCCAGCAAGGCGAGCTTATCTCCGAAGCGATTGTGGAAATTCATTCTCAAGATGGAACCATTGAGCGTGCCGTCAAAACCAACGCGCTTGGCCAATTTTTCGTGACCACCCCTCTGGCAAATGGCGAATTCACTCTGATTACGGAAAAGGACGGCTACACCTTTGAGCCACGACAACTCACCCTGTCTGGCGCACTGGTTCCACCCGTTGAAGTCAGAAGTATATAAAGCTAAGATACTACAAGAAGACTGCCCATGGCTCAAACCATCATCGACTCCACTACACAGCAATTTTTGGATATTCATGACATCACCAATGATATGGTGATTATGAAAAACGGCACTGCCGCGGTTATCGTGAGTGTCGACGCCATGAATTTTGGCCTCCTAGCTGAGGAAGAACAAGATGCGGTCATGTATGCTTACGCGGGCCTACTCAACTCTCTTAATTATCCCATTCAAATCGTGATACGCTCCCAGACAAAAGATGTTACAGGCTACCTAGGTCTGCTCAAAGAGCAAGAGGATAAAGCGACTCTGCGGATTAATCAGCAGCGCATCTCGCGCTACCGCGAGTTCGTCGCCAATCTAATTCACGAGCGAAATGTACTTGATAAGAAGTTCTTCGTAGTCGTACCTGCTAGCAACCTCGAGCTTGGCCTCCTGACCGCAGGTACAGTTGTGCCTGGAGCCAAAGCCTTTGATATCAGTTCTGTAGAAAAAACTGTTATTATTGAAAAAGCCAAAAACTTACTTGAGCCCAAGAAAGACCATCTCATTTCTCAGTTTGCGAGAATCGGCCTTTATTCTCGCCAGCTGCAAACTCAAGAAATTATTCAGCTGTTCTATGTTAGCTACAACCCCGAGGCCGCTGAGGGTCAGGGAATAGATGAAAGCAAAAGTTACACGACTCCACTCGTACAAGCTAGTTTAGAGGGGTATCAAATGAACGACGCAACCACCGCCATGCCGGCGCAAGCAGCACCAACCCAACCGGCGCCAGTTTCTCCTATGTCTAGTTCTCCGGCAGTAGAACCCACCACACCTACTTCGCCCATGCCAACTTCTCCTATTCCCGTTCAGGAAATCCCGGTCATGCCAACAACACCCGCCACGCCTACCATGCCAACCCCTCCAACGATGCCGACCATGCCAGCCATGCCAACCGTACCATCGCCTGTTATGCCCATGACTCCTCCCGCGAGTGAGCCGATGGTACCGCCCATCACCACGCCTTCTCCAGTTGCCGAGGCTCCAGTCCAACCAACCCCCGAACCAATTCCCCCCATGCCGCCCACCCCAGGACCCATGGAGCCACAGGCTCCCGAACCAGCCATCGCAATTGATGTGCAAAATGACATCAACGCCGTGCTTAAGGACCTGCCAACCGCCGATCCAAGTGTAACAACTACCCCCACCGGAGCAGCTGCCACCTCTGACGCGCTACCTCCGCTGCCCGAAATTTAATCTGTATGGCTGGATTATTTTCATCACTACCATTCTTCAAGTCTAAGTCCAGCGCTGCTTCGGCTCAAACTGTGGACCCCGCCGTTCTCCAACAGCAGCAAACTATGGAAAAGCTTAAGGATTTTTCTCGGGGCCTAGTCACTATTCAAGATATAATTGCCCCCGAAGCAATTGAAGTAGATTTTACTTTTCAAAAAATCAATTCCACCTACACCAGAACTTTATTTGTGGCGGGATACCCCAGAAGCGTGCCGGCCAACTGGCTCTCACCGCTAATCAACTTTCCTCATCAAATAAACGTGGCCATGTTTATCTTTCCGGTCGATTCGAGTGAGATCTTAGACAGTTTGAAAAGAAAAATAACTGAAATGGAGGCGGAAATTCAATCTGACCTCAGGTCGGGCAAAATCAGCAATATAAACACTGAGATTAAGCTTGATGATGCGCGCTTTTTGCGCGAGGAACTTGCCAAGGGCTCCGAACGATTTTTCCAGTTTGGCCTCTACATCACTATTCAAGCCAAAGACAAACAAGAGTTAGATAGAGTCACCAAAAATATTCAGTCTGCTCTTGGCTCGCTATTAATTGTCTCAAAAAAAGCCACGCTACAGATGGATGAGGGATTTAAAACCACCCTACCCATGGGGGTCGACAAGCTCCTGGTTACACGCAACATGGACACCACGTCTTTGGCCACCACCTTCCCCTTCACCTCCTCAGAACTGACCATGGAAACCGGCATCATGTACGGCATCAATGAGCACAATGACTCGTTGGTCATTTTTGACCGCTATAAGATGGAAAATGCCAACATGGTGATTTTTGCCAAGTCTGGAGCGGGAAAGTCCTACACAGTCAAACTTGAAATTCTCCGCCATATGATGTTTGACGCCGAGGTAGTCGTCATGGACCCAGAGCACGAGTACGAGGAGCTGGCTAAGTCGGTTGGCGGAGAGTACATCAACTTCACTTTTGGTTCTGAGGCAAAAATCAATCCTTTTGACCTATCGGCTATTTATGAAGAGGGTGAAAACGAACTTGGCCAGAAAATTATCTCACTTCATGGATTGCTAAAAGTCATGTTGGGAACCATGACTGCTCAGCAAGAGGCGCTTTTAGATAGAGCGTTAGTGGCTGCCTACAAGGCTAAAGGCATCACTCCGGACCCCGCCACTCAAAGCAACGAGCCTCCCCTCATGGAAGATTTATACAAAGCTTTAATTGGTATGGAAAATAAAGAGGCTGATGATATCTCAGCTCGCTTGGAGAAATACATCACTGGCTCCTTCCGCGGCATCTTCGACCAAGCCTCAAACATTAACATTACTAACCAGCTCACGGTTTTTTCAGTCAAAGAGATGGAAGAGGAACTCCGACCCGTTGCTATGTACGTGATCTTAGATTTCATCTGGACGCGAGTTAAAAAAGACTTAAAAAAGCGCATGTTAGTGATCGATGAGGCCTGGTATTTCATGAAACATCCCGATTCTGCCTCATTCATTCATAGTATGGTCAAGCGGGCGCGCAA
>CAZSHY010000055.1:5566-7036 GCA_964607125.1 uncultured Pseudomonadales bacterium
GTCATCACCACCAATCCTGAGGAATTACTTGAAAAAGAACGCCAGAAAAAAATTCAAGCATTGGCAGCGGGAGTAGCACAGGCCAAATCAAATACGGGAACCGTACCTCAGACGAACCCCGCTTACCCCCAGACGGCGTCTGTGCTCTTGGGCAACAACGCGCCACCAGCTCCTCAGTCCTCTCCTCAGACCGTTACTCCGCCGGCTGCGCAGCCCAATCCGGCTCAAACACCTACCGCAGATCAACCTCAGGCTTACAACTATCAACTGTACTCTATAAATAATTATCAACCGCCTACCCCGCCAGCTCCCCAACCATAATTGATATTTTAGCTATCAAATTAATTTCTCGAGGTGGGTTCTGATGAATCGGATTTTTTAGACCCTTGCATATTGTGAATAACCCTGTGTATAACTAGGATGTTTCCTGCCCGGATATAAGTGGGTGATATGCCTTCAAATTCAACATCTGAATCAGAGCTAAAAAAAATTTGGCAGCAGGTTTGCGCCTCGATGCAGCTACAGTTGTCGCCCGCCGTCTATTCTACCTGGATAGTTTCCAGCACCTTGGTTTATCTAGAGACAACAGATGACAACGCGCTTTTAACCATCTCAAGCCCCAGTGCATTTCATGCGACCAATGTTGAAAAAAACTTTCATTTATTATTTAAAAGCACTTTTGAGCTTTTACTTCAAAAATCTTGCGTAATTAAATATATCGTCGGCAGTCCAATGCCCTCTCAGCCAGCTCCCGCACGCGATTTACCCATTCAAAGTGAATCAATTTTTGACAGCAACATTTCAGATTCCCATGAGTCCAGCCCGTCCAACAAGCCAATTATGCAACGTTTTACTAATCAGCAGTTACATAATGATCAACAGTATCAAAATATTGGTTCGTCATTTTTACAATCCACTAGATCTCACTCCCCTTCGCCGCGTGTAGAAGATCTTTTTTCAGAATCTTCACTGCAATCAGCACAAGAAGATCGACTAGGAGCAATAGCTAGAAAAGTTGGTCTGCGGAGTGACTACACTTTTGAAACTTTTGCCGTCTCCACCACCAACGAAATGGCTCATGCTGCGGCCACAGCCGTGTCAAACCGGCCGGGAGAGGCTTACAACCCCCTCTTCCTCTATGGAGGAGTGGGAGTGGGCAAAACTCATCTCATGCACGCGATTGCCAATAATATTTTGCAGCAAAATCCAGCCACTACCATTATTTATTGCACTGGTGAGGAGTTCACAAATGAAATTGTGAGTGCTATCCAAACCAAAAAAGCTGCTCAATTCAAACAAAAATATCGGAACGCCAATGTTCTTTTAATCGATGACGTTCAGTTTCTGGCTGGAAAAAACACTATTCAGGAAGAATTTTTTCATACCTTCAATGCCTTGGCCAAACAAAATAGTCAACTAGTTTTAACCTCAGACCGGCCGCCACACGAGATTCCCCGTGTGGAAGATAGA
>CAZSHY010000056.1:0-6706 GCA_964607125.1 uncultured Pseudomonadales bacterium
GTGAAATTTTGCCTTGGGCAAAAGATAACCATCTTTGGTAGTAAGGAATGGCTGGATAAATACTGACTTTGAGAAAAATGAGAATCCAAATAATTAGGCTGATACATATGCCTGAAATAACCACTGTAACTAGTGAAAAGTTGTCGGTGGACACAGATTTATGTTTGGGCGGTTTGATTAAGTTGCTAATCTGTTGCAAGGCAATGGTAAAAATGAGGGCAACTGGTGCTGCTAATTGAATGAAGTAGTGGGAGTATGGTCTATTTGACAACAGGCAGGCCACCAAGGTTAAGCCAAACCAGGCAAAGCTAAATTGGGCTACCCGAGAAATATGTCGATTTAAAACTGCCAGTAGGCCAATAAATAAGGTTAGTAAGCCAATTTTTCCTGGCAAAGTAAACATAAAGGCCAGAATGGGATGGGCAATGTTTAAGTTCCAAGTGCCAGCGTAGCGGAAGTTATAGAGCAGGCCAAAATCTAAATAATCTTTACCTGCGCCTTGAATTTTGAAGTAAACCACCGACAAAACTATAGGAATAAGCACGCCTGCCATGATTAACATGAGCGGTCGAGTGTATTTAGCTAACGCTTTGACCCGCGAGAATGTCATGCGAGAGATATCATCAATAAATTTGAAAAAGCCGATCACTAAGAAGGCGGCAAGGTCGAATATGGCGGGAATTTTGGTCAAAATAGCCAATGAAAAGATGGATCCGCTCAGAATTAAGAGCAACCGCTCGCGATTAGATGTAGATTTGGAATTAGTGATAATAGATGGGGCAGATTCAGAAAAGTAACTTTGCCAGAATTGAGTTTTACCCAAAATGGTTGCCCCAGCTAAAACAAAACCAATCACAAATAGCTCGCCATTAGGAATGTTGCCTTCAAACCAAGGCATAGTTGTCAATAAAGCGAATAGAAGTGTGGCTATGGTTGCCCATGTTCGGCGGCGGAATAATCTAAAAGTAAGGGTATAAAACAAGATAATTGAGACAGTATTCCAGGCCATGTTCAGCATTCGAAAATTGACTTGAGTGCCAACTTTGGCTAAGAAATAAATAATCGGTGTCTTGTGATCAATGATCTGGCTGTAGAGGGTGTAGCCTTTATTGAGAGCCTGGCCGAGAGTCAAATAGATGGCTTCATCGCCATACCAGTAGGGCTCATTCAGGTTGGGAATCCGAGCAATTAGTGCCACAGCGGCTATCACCAACGCAGCTGAGTGAGCGTCCAAAAATGCATCAAGCTGTTTAATTTTTTGCAACATTAGACTTTTTCCGTCACCTTGTATTCTATATACTTACCCAACATGAGTCGAGTATGAGCGTCAATTCCTGGCAATGCTGAGAAGAAAAATCCAATTACTGGCAGGAGCAAGAATTCCAGTGGTTGAATAACGTAGGAAAGCAAGTTGCGACGGTTGGGTCGGGGCGGTCGATTGACGGCATCAATCAAAAAAATCACAGCCATAGAGACCAAAGAAAAAGTCAGGAGGGTGGAGGTAACTTGGGGGAGTGTTTTGCCTAAGATGGTGCGATTAAACTCTGGATTAAGTAACGGAGGCAAAAACGCAGATACAGTCACAGCAAACCAGTTGACTGGCCAAAGGAAGTGGTCCTCAATGGTTTTGGCCACGCGGATGGTTTTATCCCAAAATGGAATTTCTCTAGCCATAATGTATTGCTTGATTATGTAAGCATCATCACTCACGCCCCACGCCCAGCGCTTAAGTTGTTCATATTGGTTTTTCATGCTATCAACCCAACCGCTGGATTCAGCGGCATCGGCATAGATGGGTAGGAAGATAGGTCTGGCTTCAAACTTGCCCTTTTTAGCAAAAAATGACTTGAAAAAGAGCCGATAGTCCTCGGGAATTACGTCAGTATCCCAATAGCCAATCTCGTCGATATGCTTCAAGCTGGTGGTATAGGTGGAAAAGTTGATCAGTCTATCTGAGCGCATGAGCACATGCATCTGAATAACCGAAAACATGGACGCTAGCACGCGAATGGGTGCGGGCACTTGCCAGATGTTGTTGTAAAACACGATGGCTCCCTGCCAGATGACATTGTAAGGGTTGGCTTGAGATAAAAAGTCATATGTTACCGCCGCGAAGTAGTGGTGGTGGAACATGGCGTCAGCATCCTCGCTGGTAATAGTGATGTGTTCAATCGGCACGCCCTCCTGGTCTACTAACAACTTTTTAGCGGCTTTTGCGCCCCAACAAGTATTGGAGGACTTGCCCTTGACCTCACCTTGGATGTCCGGGTGGTAAGTGGTCCACAGATGCCCAAAGACCTGGTCGAATTCTTGCTTGAGTAGTTTGGATTTATCTCTGGCGTCTTGACCTTCTCGGTCTTCAAAAGACAGCATAATGTGCAGCTGTGATAAGGGAATACTTTGCTTAGCGAGCGCATTGAGGGTGCGTCTGAGGGTGGAAACGGGTTCCTTGTAAGTGGGGATAATTAAAATATGGTGCGTGCGGTTCCAGGTTTCAGGAAAGCTGCGCTTGAGGTCTGATATCCAGTCAAATCTTGATGAGGCCTTGATTTTAAAATGTGCCATAACCGACAGGACCGCCATTGTCAGCGATCGGTACAACCAATAAACAGCAAACCCAATCACATAATAAGCCACAAACTCGGGGATAATCAAAGAGCCCCAGAAAGGAAATAGAATCAACGACCAAGAAATGAATCCGGGCAGAATCTCCAAGAACCGTTGCGAACGAACAGGATGACGAGTAAGGTAGCTACGAAGCCAATGCATGTGCGGCTATTGTAGCAAAAAAAAAGCCTGAGAACCTGTTCAAGATCTCCTTTTCTACTGCACGGCACTCAGCTTTGAAAAAAAGAGATCTAGAACAGGCTCAGTGCGTTCTCAACAAGTTGATCTGGGTCAAGGTTTAGCTCGGTAATGAGATAATTTAAGGTATCAGCGATCATGTGGGGCTGGCAGGGTTGGCCGCGAAATGGCTGGGGTGGTAAAAAGGGGGCGTCAGTCTCGGTCAGTAGGCGATCCTTAGGAGCGCGTCTAACTATCTCGCGAATGGCCTCGGCCGATTTATATGTCACATTGCCTGCTATCCCCAAGTAGGCGCCGAGCTCGAGAGCTTGGTCGATGTAATCTTGAGGACCAGAGACGCAGTGCAGGACGAATGGCTGGGAGCCGGAATGGTGGCGTTTGAGTAGGGCTAGTACATCATAATAGGCATTGGAGGTGGATTGGGTGGCCTCTGCAGTATCACGAACGTGGATAATCAGTGGCTTGCCAATTTTTTCTGCTAACTGAATATGACCGACAAAGGCTGTTTGCTGTCGCTGTTGAATTGCTTGACGCTCAGCAGAGTCGGCGGGCAGTCGGAAGTAGTCCAGCCCAGTTTCTCCAACTGCCACCACCTTGGGAAATGTGCTGAGGTGGGTCAAGCTTTCGATCTCGAGGTGAAGCGGCTCGGAAGGTGGTTGATCGTACTCGTTTGGGTGAATGCCAATGGCGGCGGTCAAGCCGTCGTCCAGTTGGGCTAGTTCCAGTGCCCGCTGACTTGTTTCCAGGCTAGTGCCTACAATGATGCTTTTCTCTACTCCTCGTGCTTGGGCTGCAGACCAATGTGTGTTCCAGTCCTCAAACAGCGGGTCCAGGTTATAGTGGCAGTGAGTGTCAATTATCATGGCTTCAGCCTCGGAAAGAGGGGCGTTAGTGCGCTAATCTTGGGTTGATCCTCAAAGTGTGATTGAAGTAACTTCGAAGTGGTTGGCATGATAGGAGCTAGGGCTTGGAAAAGTACGTGGAGCTGGACTAGGTAATTGAGCAAGGCTTCTTTTTGAGGCTCGCCTGTTAAAGTCCATGGTTTGATGGTACTCAGCGACTCGTCAATCAAGGTGACAAGTTTGGTAATATGGTCGATAGCAGACTTGAGCTCAAAATCAGCATAGTTCTGGAGAATAGCGTCCCGTAGTTGAGCGATTGGGGCTGGAGGACTGACCGATTGGTCGTAGTTGACCTCGGCTTTTTCGCAAAGTTTGGCAATGCGGGAGCAAACATTGCCAACGCCATTTGCCAAGTGTGCGGTGTAGAGCGTGTCAAACTGTGACCAACTCACGTCCATGTCTGTGCCAAATGGGCCAAGATACATAAGTAGAAATCGGGTGGCATCCTGACCATAACGAGCAACAAGCTCTGAAGGAGCGATAACATTGCCCAAGGATTTACTCATTTTCTGTCCCTCTACACTGATGAAGCCATTAATCAAAATTTGTTTTGAGGCTGGCAGTTGCGCAGACATAAGCATAGCTTGCCACATGGCGGCTTGTTGGCGGAGGTTGTCTTTACCCGCCAGCTGAATGCCAGGCCAAAACTGAGTGAACGTGGTTTGGTTGTGCGGCCACCCCAGGGTAGAAATGTAGTTGATCAATGCGTCAAACCAGACGTACATAACATGATTATCATCACCTGGCACGGCTACTCCCCAGGACATTTTTTCTTTGAGTCTAGAGATGCTAAAATCTTGGAGTCCACCCTGCACGAAGGCGGTAATTTCCTTGAGCTTAGCTGAGGGTTTCACAAATTCTGGCTGTGAGCGGTAAAGCTCCAGAAGTGCAGCCTGATAACGAGAAAAACGGAAAAAGTAGTTTTCTTCTTCGCGTTCTTCCAAAGGTTTAGTTGGGTGAAGCGGACATTTGCCATCCTCGAGCTCAGAGGTTTGTTTTTCCAGCTCACAACCAACGCAGTAGAGCGTGCGGTAGGTGTTTTTGTAAATATCGCCATTATTTTGACAACGACGCCAAAACTCTTGAGCGGCTTGCTTATGATCTGGATTAGTGGTGCGAATAAAGTGCGTGTAACTAAGGTTGAGAAGTTTTTGCAAATCAGCAAACTTGGCAGCGTACTCGTCTATGTATGCTTGAGGCTCTTGACCAGCTTCAGCAGCCTGTTGGAAGATCTTTTGACCATGCTCATCGGTGCCGGTGTTAAAAATGACCTCCTTACCGGCGGCACGCTGAGCTCGAGCAATTACGTCGGCGGCGACAATTTCCAATGCAAACCCAATGTGCGGGCTAGCGTTGACGTATGGAAGCGTGGTGGTTAGGTAAAAAGAATCAGGCATTGTGGAGGTATTATACTCAAGTCTGTTCTGGTGGGTAATAGGGGATTGTGTGGGTAGTGAACGGTTACAGAAATTTGATGAAGTGCTAAAGAGAAAATGGAGTAAAAAGCTGGCTAATTCTTGATTTTTAACACATTCGGCGGTAAGATGTGGGCAAATTATTAAGAGTAAAGGAGAAATATGTCGGACGAAGAAAAAGAGAACGGATTTGGACTAACTGATAGAGAAGATGAAGAAGAGGAAGGCCAACAAGTTGTTGAATTACTCGCTAATGTGGCATCTGGATTTGGTCTGCTTGTTACAGATATTGTAGAATCGCTCAAACAAGCTCTAGCGGCCGGCATGAATCGAAACAATAAAGATGATTAGTATATTATAACTTGATGAAGCCTCAGAAAAAAAACTATACTTGCTAGCAAAGCTGAAAACAGTCCAATTCTAGAGCTCTTGAAAACGTAGCTACAGAGAAAAAAACAGCCACTAAACATTGGCAGCATCAGCGGCGCAAAAGTTCCCGCCATTGGAATGTTAGCTAATTGATGAGGGTAGAATTTGCTCATAAGCAAGTAAAGCGCCCAGAAAGATGTTGCAGAAGCAAACAATTGCGATGAATTCTTAAAGCCACTATTCAGGTGATTTAACAATTGGCGATCTTTTATCGTTGAGTGTTTAATCTGCGGTGGCGGGGCTGCTTGAGCGACAGCGTGTTTTTCTAATGTAGGCGGGACCCTGGGTATATGGTCTGAGTTAGATAGTCTTGATTTAGCTTTTATCATTTCTGCTTCCACTCTACCGTTTTTATATCAGTTTCGCTATAGTACGGACTATGTCCTTTGAACTACTGCTTATTCTAATAGTCATCATGGGTTTTGTCGGTCTGTATTGGGCGGTGCGGCAGCTATTGACGCACAGCACATCCACGCAGTTGGAAGGCCTGGTTGAAAAAGCCTTTGGCATGAGTGCGGAAAAAATAGCTAGACAAAGTCGCGATATTCTCCAGAGCGAAAAAGAAGTGATCAAAACAGATTTGCAGAACAAACAGCAAGTCATGGAAAAATTGGTCATGCAGCTGCAGGAAGATATGAAAGTCCGACAAGCAGAAATTAGGGAGTTGGAAAAAGACCGCACAAAAAAGTTTAGTGAAATTACCTCGGCGCTTGAGCAGCATCGACTTTTAACGGATGAGTTAACGGTTAGTACGAGGCAGCTGTCAGCCGTTCTCTCCAACAATCAGCAACGTGGCGAGTGGGGCGAGCGGATCATTGAGGACCTGATGACGGCAAATGGTTTGATGGAAGGTACTCATTACGTTAAGCAGGTCATGTTAGTTGGTACCAACCTGAAGCCAGATATAACCTTATTGTTGCCAGATGAGCGGAAAGTAGCCGTAGACGTAAAGTTTCCTTATAGCGAAATTCAAAAGATGGCGGCAGCGGAAAACAAAGATGATAAAAAATCGCACATGGCCCAATTTCGCCGCGATCTCAAGGAAAAAATAGACAAAGTGGCTCTGTATATCAATCCAGGTGCGGATACTTTGGATTATGCGATCATGTTCGTACCCAACGAAATGGTGTTTTCATTTATCAACCAGCAATTTTC
>CAZSHY010000057.1:0-6585 GCA_964607125.1 uncultured Pseudomonadales bacterium
AGCGATGTCAGCAGGGTGAATAGTAAACCTACCGCGTGCGCCGCATGCAGGAGTTGGATAGTTCTACCCTTGGCTACGGAGTAAATGTTGCAGGTCAAGTACAAGGCGTACATGCCTACTCCAAACAGGATGAAAACCAGCGACTTGCTCAGCGCTCCCTCTGGTAAAAGAAAGTAAAATAAGGCAACTGAGACAGCGTAAAGTGCGGGAAAAGGTATGACTGTCAGCCGTTCAAATGGCTGCAAATCGTCAGACAATGCCCAGGTAGATACTAGATAGGATGCGATGCCAAAGAGGCCAACAGCATAGTAGCGAAAGTCCAGGGGAATTTGTTGCACGCCCAACAGACCAAGTGACAGCATGATGGCGGCTATGACAAATTTTTCTCGGCGACGCATGGTAACTACTCCGCAGGCTCGGGCAGTGGCACCGAGCAGAATACATCTTCCACATCTTCGTTTTCAAGTAAGGCGTCAAAAAGGTCTTGAATTTTTTGCAGCTCTTGTTCATCAAGTATTTCTAGGGGCATAACTGGCGTGAATACGCCATTTGCTCTGGTAAATAAGAACTGAGCACTGCCTGGAGATGCTAAAGTACCACCATTTCTGGTTAAGATAAAACGCATTTCGCCACTAGTTCTGGTGGGGTTGTCAGTGTGAGCGGTAATTAAAAAGGCTGCCCCAGATGGACCAAACGCTTCGTATAAAGTTTCTTGAATGGAGGCGCCAGAAGCACTTTTGCCTAGGCCTCTCTCAACTGCGCGCTTGATATTGTCCTTAGGCATGTTGGCCGCCCGGGCTTTGTCTAGCAGGACTCGGAGGCCAGGGTTAAACTTGGGGTCGTCTGACTTGCCCTCTTTGACCGCGATACGGATTAACTTGGCCAAATCGCTAAAGATTTCACCTCGCTTGGCATCAACTGCGCCCTTACGATTCTTAATATTGTGCCATTTGCTGTGTCCTGCCATACCTACTTATTATATACCAAGTCCTAGTTGACAGTGGTGGTGGCTACTTGTATCCTTCCCCCCAATGAACAATACCCTTTCTACCCTTCGACGCCAGGCCATCACCGCAGTCAAAACTGGCGCTTGGGACCAAGCTGTCACAATCAACCAAGAAATAGTCGCTGAAGATCCTCAAGATGCCAGTGCATTTAACCGTCTGGGCATGGCATACCTGCAATTGAGTCAGCCCAAGGAGGCCAAGGCTGCCTTCGAGCATGTTTTGACCATTGATAAAACAAATCAAATCGCTCGCAAACAGCTGGATAAAATAAAAAACAACTGCGTAGTAGTTGCGCCAACTTTTTCACAGCAGAGTTTCATTGAGGAACCAGGCAAAACAAAAACCATTGAACTGCATCGCCTAGCTGGCCGACCTGTTTTAGAAACCTTATCTGTAGGCCAACTCTGTGAACTTAAGCCAAAAAATCGCTATATTTCCGTAGAAGTGGGAAATCAATATGTTGGGGCGCTGCCTGAGGATATTTCCTTCAGACTCTCCAAACTGATGCAAACAGGTAACGTTTACTCCTGTCTTATCTACTCAAGTGCCGACAATACATGCAAAGTCTACCTCAAGGAAGAATCTCGTTCCAAGAAAAACGCTGACGTTCACTCGTTTCCTCCTGGCAAACTCAGCGCCATTGCTGCCGAAGCCGATGAACGCTATTTGTTTGATGATGAGTCGTCCATTGACCTGGGCGATGGTGAAGATTCAGATGAGGAACAGCCACCGGCTGAAGAATCCAACGACCGCGATTACTTGGAATAGTACTCGGCCACGTCAGTTCCCAGCAAAAGTACCACTTTGGCGCGGTATCTAGAAATTAATTGATCTGAGTTGACTGTTTCCACATGAGTTTTTGCCGGAAAAATGTATTGCGCCAGCCTGATGATGCTGTCGCACTCAGCCAAGTGTTCATCGGAAACTAACACCACGCTTGTGGACCGCGTTTCATCCAGATGCTCCACCCGCACAGATTGAGCTCCGCTCTGCTCCAGAATTGTACTTGCGTTGTTGGCCAACCCCGATTGGTCAGTCGTGTTCATGATTGCCAGTGGGCAAGCTTGGGCGATTTGCTCAGACACCAATGGGTGCTCCTGGGTATATCTAGCTAAGTCTTGTGGTGATAAGACTGGTATGGACTCTTGATCGCTCATTTGCCCAGCCCGAGATACAAGAACGTGTAGTCCAGCCATCTGGCGTGTTTGGTCAATTTTAGGCAGTTGGCGAAATGCCATCTGTAGAAAGAACTTGGACAAAAGTCTCTGCTGTTCGGCTGCCGGCAGTGTTTCAATATTCTCTGGCAAGTCTGCCCATGAAGGCACTACCAGTACTTGGGTAATGACTGCACCCAGACCGTGCGTCAGACCGGCTGCAAGCGAATCAACTGGTGGAGACTCCAGTGCCAAAAGAGGTACTACAGACCTGAGCTCATACTCACCATACCCGCCTGGGATAGTGATTTTTTCAGCCGCATTCAACCATGCAAGTTCAGTTTGTGATTGATGATTAACACTCACCAGCAGAACGTGATTGCCTTCGGCATTAGCTTGTCCAGCGGTAACAATAAATCGATTTGCCTGATTAGCTGGTACCACCAGCGCTGGTATGAGCAATTTGTACACACAAATAAACCCAACCGCCAGAATAAGTGTAAAAGTTGCTCCGACCAAGAGCCAGCCGGGCAGTTTGTCTGAGCGACCAGAACGCCCACCTCGTCTTGAAGGACGAGCGGTTGTGCGAGAACGGTGGTGTACGCGGGCAGCGCGTGGAACCATAATGGTTTATACCAGTTTAAGTGCTATTCAAGTTCACCAGTCAGTATAAACTTCCTGATATCCTCTGACAACCTAATCATAAAACGAACGTTATGCAGTGTTGCCAGTCTGTAGTAGCTCAACTCTTTGCTTTTGTAGAGATGATGCAAATAAGCGCGCGTATAACCTTGCTGACAGGTGTAACAGTCGCAGCCAGGTTGAATTACCTCTTGATCAGCTGCATACTGGGCGCTGGCAATACTGAGCCGACCTTTGGCGGACGGTGAGGAAAACTTGAGCCAATCCCCTTGTTTCTCGAGATGACCTTGGTAGAGAGCGCCATTGCGCGCCAGTCTGGTAGGACCGACGCAGTCAAACATGTCAAAGCCCGCTGCCACTGCGTCCAGTAAATCTTGCGGATCACGGCCGAGTCCCATGGCGTAGCGCGGCTTGTCTGAGGGCAAGAGTGACTCAATCCAATCCATGACTTGGACCGTACCAGCCATGTTATAGCCAATGGTTTCTCCCCCTACGGCGATGCCGTCAAAATTGAGGTCGGAGTCTGTGCCGGTGATGTATCTCGCCGAGGCTTGGCGCAAATCTTGAAACATGCCTCCTTGAATAATGCCAAACAAGGCTTGGTATGAACCATACACACTCAGTTTGCCTGATTGTTGCCACTGGCTCTGACACCGTTCGGCCCAGGCATGAGTGCGGTGCATTGATTTTTCAATATATTCTTTGGAGGCTTTGTCAGGCGCACATTCGTCAAAGGCCATGATGATGTCGGCGCCGATGCTGCGCTGGATATCAATGGCACGCTCGGGCGTAAACAGATGTTTACTGCCATCAAGGTGACTGCTAAACGATACGCCTTCGTCGGTGATAGTGACTTTGGAAAGTGCTTGGCCACGCTTCTGACTCTCTCCCGCACGGTCATGGGTAGCTTTCACTCTACCTTCGATTTGTTTTCCCAGGGAAAACACTTGAAACCCGCCCGAGTCTGTCAACATAGGTTTGGGCCACTGCATAAATTGATGGACACCACCGGCTTTTTCCAGGAGGTCGGTGCCAGGGCGCAGGAAAAGATGATAGGTATTGGCCAGAATGATTTGAGCCTGAGTGGCCGCGATGTCCAAACTGTCCAACGACTTAACCGTGGCAGCTGTACCCACTGGCATAAAAATGGGCGTTTGAATTTGGCCGTGAGGGGTAGTGATTACGCCAGCACGAGCCCGGGCGCGGGCATGATTCTGCTCAAGTTGAAAGGAAAAGTGATTGACACCCATTCGCATAGTATAATCCATCCGTCTATGCATCTCTCAGATTTTGACTATCACCTCCCCGAAGAACTCATCGCCCAAACGCCGATTGAGCCGCGCGATGCCAGCCGTCTGCTAGTGGTTGACCGAAATTCAGGCCAGCTACAACACGCCCACTTTTTTGATTTGCCCAAGTACCTGCGCCCAGGTGACGTACTAGTGCGCAATAATACTCGAGTTATTCCCGCCCGGGTTTTTGGACATAAGCCAACTGGCGGCCAGGTGGAAATTCTACTGAGCAAACAACTGGATCATGATTCTCAAAGCACCACCTGGGAAACTTTAACCAAGCCAGGTTTGAAACCAGGTCAGCAAGTTTTTTTTACTGATTTATCCGGAAAAACTCTTGCGTCTGCCAGTTGTATTTCGCTGGGAAACGACGAATTTACGCGCACGCTCAAGTTTGATCTCCCCTACCCTAGCCTGCTCTCAGCGCTGGCCCAGATTGGTGAAACGCCGCTGCCACCGTACATCCACACTGAAAATCCCAACCAATGGTCCGCGCGCTACCAAACTCTCTACGCCAAGCACGACGGCTCAGCCGCCTCCCCCACTGCCGGCCTACATATGACAACGGAAGTTGAACAGAAACTCAAGGATATGGGTGTGGAAATCTTGGAAGTTACTCTGCATGTGGGGTTGGGCACCTTTCTACCGGTCAAAACTGATGACATTACTCAACATCACATGCACAGCGAGTGGTTTTCACTCTCAGAGTCGGTGGCCACACAAATAAACCAAGCCAAAGCTGATGGCAGACGAATTATCTCCGTGGGGACCACCACAACTAGAGTTCTTGAAACTTGCGCAGATAGCGCAGGCCACATGACTGCCCAAACTGGAGAGACGTCAATTTTTATCTATCCACCCTATCGATACCGCTGTGTAGATGGGCTGATCACCAATTTTCATCTGCCCAAATCTACACTACTGATGTTGGTGGCGGCACTGGTCAGCGCGCCCAATACCCAGGTTAATTTTGCCAATTTCCCAGACTCGGTCATCGGCCAAGCCTACGCTGAGGCAGTCGCGCAAAAATACCGCTTTTTCTCGTTTGGAGATGGGATGCTAATTAGCTAGCTACTCGCCCACGGCCATGCGTACAAACCGCTTGACCTCGAATTTTTCACCAATCTTGCCACTCAGCGACTTAACCACTTGCTCAATGGTTTGGGAGGGGTTTTTGATGAACTCTTGAGCCAATAGTTCGGCAACATCGGCCGGCTGCATCGCAACAACTTGCATTGCTAAATCTTTGGCCATACTGCGGAATTCGTCATTGCGAGCCACGAAATCGGTCTCACATAGGACTTCCACCATAGCAGCGGTTTTGCCTGTGGCATGTACGTAACTGGCTATATAACCTTCTTTGGTCTCACGGTCAGCTTTTTTTTCGGCGCGGGCCATGCCGGTTTCACGGACTATCGCCTTAGCCTTTTCGTAGTTGCCATCAGCTTGCTGGAGAGCCTTCTTGCAATCCATTATGCCGGCACCTGTCTCCTCGCGGAGCTTTTTGACGTCGTCAGATGTGTAGGACATTAGGCCTCCTTTTTGCCGGCTTCATAACCATTGATGATCGCCTCGGCAATAAAGCTGATACTTTTAACTGCATCGTCGTTGGCTGGGATGACAATATCCACGCCATCAGGGTTGGTGTTTGAGTCTGTCAGCGCAATAACTGGCACACCTTCAACATTAGCTTCTTTGATCACGTTTTTCTCTTTTTTAGGGTCAATGACGAACAAGCAGTCTGGTTTTTTCTTGAGGTCACGCACACCGTCGAAGAAGCGCTTAAGACGAGTCATTTCTTTTTCCAACTGGACGACTTCGTACTTGGTGTAGCCTTTGAATTTATCGGTCTCGAGGCCTTTTTCAATGTCTAACATCTTTTGTAAAGAACGATGTACCTGGGGCCAGTTGGTCAACATACCACCCAACCAGCGAGCTGTGATATTCATAAAGGTGTGGGTCTTGAGCAGTTCGGCAAGCACGCCAGATGCTTGACGTTTGGTACCAACCACGATCATGGTCTTACCAGTTGCACCCAGATGGTAGGCTAAGTTGTAAGCCAGCTTCATCTGTGCGGCAGTCTTGACCAGGTCAAAAATGTGCACGCCATCTTTTTCAGCGTAGATCCACTCCTGCATCTTGGGGTGCCACTTGGATTTGTGGTGACCAAAATGACAACCTGCCTCGAGAAGAAGCGTCAGGTCAAATTCGGGAGCTTTGTCTGGTAATTTGGAAAATTCTGGCAAGGCCACTGCTGGTTGGGCATCTGCCGTCACGGGCGTTTGAACGTCGTTCATATTCTGTCCTTATTCTCCTCTAGCGAGGAAGTGGCCGCTGGTGCAAAGTTCAGGACGTAAACACTCAGAGCCACGAATTTTTACAAGATGTGTAGTATAGCACATGGGAGGGAAAAGTCACGCCAGCGAAAGGCTATTTTCCAACAAACTCACCACCGTCAACATTGATGTCTGACGGGCGGGTGCCAAGGTA
>CAZSHY010000058.1:0-6381 GCA_964607125.1 uncultured Pseudomonadales bacterium
AGGACTCGAACCTGGATTTAGGGTTTAGGAAACCCTCGTTCTATCCCTTGAACTATGGGAACATTCGTCCACATATTATATACTGGACCTATGTGGTTTGCCGCTCAGCAAAAAATTAGTTCAAAATTCGTACTCACTGTATACAATCAGCAAGGGTTGATATTCTCGGGAGAAGTGGCAGCATTGAGTACAAATAATGAAGTAGGTCCGCTGAGTATTTTGCCCGGTCATGCCAACTTTATTTCCATAATCACAGATCAGCTTACGGTTTTTCCAGAGTCCAATCAACCTCAAGAGATTGAATTAGATCGCGGCGTGCTCAGAGTTTTTGAAAATGATGTCCAGATTTACGTCGGCGTGGAGTTAGATGCTAGATTGGCAGCTTTTCCACGTTAAGCAGCTCCTCAGGTTTAAGACCGTCTGCTTGACCATCAAGAATTGCCGCAACTTCCCTAAGTACTCTACCCAGGGGAATTTGAGCCCCTTTGTGGCCACTTTGGGACTCTGCAACGGTAAAGTTTTGAGTCATGTAGTTTTTAAGCAACTGGGCACGCCTATAGAGTATTTGGCTTTCCTTTGATAGTTCAGCTTCACCAACCAAAGAAACAATCCGTTCTAGTTTGTTGGCCTCTTCCAGGAGTTGGACGGCTCGTTTGTGCAGGTGGTAATGTGTTTTACCAATTACCTCCACGCTGATCGCCGATGACTGCGAGCGAAGTAGGTCGATGGCAGGTAGGCGCCCGGATTGGTAGACGTCGCGCGACAGTACAATGTAACTGTCTAAGTAAGACATGACGGTGCGCACACTATAGTCCGCCAAGTCATCGGAGGGCAGATAAACGGCCTCAATGGTGGTGATAGAGGCCTTTGATGAAGAGCGGAGTCGCTCGTGTAACACGCCGATTTCAGAGGGAATAGTAGGCTGATAGCCATCTTCAGAAGGAATAGCTTTGGTTAAAGTAGCTAGCTCGTAGCCAGCTTGACTAAAACGATACATATTGTCTATGAAGAACAGCACGTCCGTGCCCTGATCTCTAAATTCCTCTGCAACTGTGGCGGCAGCGGAGGCGGTCCTAAATCTAATACTAGGGTTTTCTCCCATCTGGCCAATGATAGCCACGGTTGTGTCTATCACCCCCGCTTCGGTCACATTCTCCAACAGCTCCTGCGCCTCACGTGAGCGCTCGCCAACTGCGCCAAACACGGAAACTACTTCACGAGTCTCTTTATCAGCGACTTTAGTTTCATCAGTGTCCTCATGACGCTTCTTTTTATTCATCACAACGTTATGAATCAGTTCGGTCAAAAGCATGGTTTTGCCTAAGCCAGCCCCTCCGATCAAACCCATTTTGCCACCCTCGAGAATTGGGGCAAAAAAGTCCACAGCTTTTATGCCGGTATGCAAAGTTTGGTGGGGAATGATTGTGTGGGCCGTGTCAGGGGCGGTGGACTCGTGAATTGACCGCAACTTGCGGGGATGGAGAGGCTTGTTGTCCTGTGGTTCTCCAAACACGTTGAACGCCCGACCAAGCACCGATCTGCCCACGGGTATCATGAGTTGCTCGTGTGTATTTACAACCTGATCTCCCAGCTGCAGAGTGCTGGAATTATTGAGAATATAACACAGGCAGACGCAATCGCTTTCAAATGCAACCACCTCCAACTTGATGTCGGGGTGGTTAAAGTGGACCAATACATCATGTATTGCGGGCGCGGGTAGGGTGAACGTAACCTGAGCAATGCTACTGGTAATGCTAGTGATGATGCCGTCTGCTCGCATAGTTGTGATCTTTACTTTGTTTAACTTTTATTTACATCTACCACAGGGCAGAGCCCGCCATTCGCTCTCTTTGGCGAGTGTCCGATTGAGCCCGTTGCTGCTTGCGGCTGGCTCGCTTGAGAAGTCTGGTGGTTCTATCAACATTTAGCCTGGTTGACTCCAAAGTAGTAATTCTGGCGCCCAAAACTGCCAGCAGACTTTCACGGACAGTTTGCTTGAGCAGTGCTGCCATAATTTGTCGTTCAAAGATGCTGAGCATGGCTTCACCACTCGGCTCATAGAGAAACCTGCGCTTCATACGCTGTTCAATTTCCTGACTGACCAGGGGAATATCACCGGTCAGATTGGTCGTGCTTGGCACCTGATCAATCAAACTTAAAAAATAGGGGTTGAAAACGGTGATGTGGCCAAATTGAAGTAACTGTTTGGTTAGCTCAAGCAAAAGATCATCTGACAGTGACCGTTCTGTCATAGCAAAGTACTGGTAGGGGCGAGTTGAGCCAAAGTGTTCTTCAAAAAGCCATTTGCCAATTTCGCCCACTACTACGGGTTGAGACTCGGGGTGGGCAGACAAGTGCCGCTGAAACTCAGCAAATACCGCCCGCATGGTCTGACCAGCAAATTTGGTATCAAAAGTCAAAAAAACAGCTGCGTGCTTGTCATTTTTTTGAAGCGTTTCCAGCGTAATCACTTCTTTGGCACCAGTACCAACTTGCTCTTCTAAAAATCCCTTAATTGATTGTTTAAGATCAACAAACACATCGAGCAGTCCATTGGTAAACGCCCGACTATTGACTATCGCATCGCGCCGCTGGCGCATTTGAAACACAGTCAGCTCCTGATAGGCAGAGACGAATTGGTCCATGCTACTGAGAAACTGAATGTCGTTGGTGATCGTTTTAAAACCATGCATAGTTATGTTTTACAAAGTTCCAAAATTAGATCTTGGTTTAATGTTAGTAGTTCCAGTAGTTTATCCAGCGAATCAGCTTGCTCTAAGAGCGCTACTAGTTGTGACTTAGTCGGTTCGCGGCGGAGAGCAGTGGACACGCGTTGCTTAATCTCATCTATGTCATCGCTAGTTTTATCTGTCAGCCATTCCTTACAAGCCATACCCAGCAGCAAATGTTGAGCAGAAGTTGTCAAGCTTTGGTCCCGATCTTGACTGAGTATTTGCTGAAGCGCAGCGCCTTTTACCAAGCGCTTGCGGCTAGATTCGCTCAGCTCCCCGCCAAAGTGCGTGAGTTGATTTGCTTTATAAAATTGATTGAGGAAACTTGTCAGGTCATGATTCAGGCTCCGACCGAGGGCGGACTGGGTTTGCTTGCCTACACGGGTGACAGATAAGGTTGTGTCGATGGCAGGCAGTACGCCTGAGGCAAATTGACGTGCATCAAAAAATAGGTGCCCGTCGGTAATACTAATCAAGTTGGAGACGATGAAGTCGGTCAGGTCGCCGTCGGTGGTTTCTGCAACTGGCAAACAAGTGATGGCAACCCCTGGCTTAAAGCATCCGGCACGTTCAAGCAGTCGAGCGTGGGTATAAAACACATCGCCGGGGTAGGAGTCTCGGCCGGGAAACTTTTTTTCAAGGAGCGCAACTTCTCGGTAAAATTTGGCATGCGTAGAGAGATCGTCCAATATGACCAAAGTGTCTTGGCCCAGATCTCGGAAATACTCAGCAATGGTCAGAGCCGTGAAGGGGGTGAGAGTTATCACGCTAGCGCTATCGGTTGGCGTAGAGGCGACTATGACGACCTTGTCCATGATTTCATTTTGCGAAAAATACTTGACAACTTTTTGCACATCTTCGTTTCGCTTGCCAATAAGCGTGTAAATTACCACGCTGCCAGCCTTGGCTTGATTGAGCGCAGTGCTCAGCAAAAATGCGGTTTTTCCGGTTTTGGCGTCTCCGGTAATAAGCTGCCTCTGCCCATGGCCAATGGGCAAGATGCTATCAACTACTGTTACCCCAGTTTCTAATTGGCGGTTAATGCGCGTGCGAGTTACTAGCTCGGGGGGAGGGCAATCAATATTTTGCAGCTGCCAATCTGCTGTTGTCTCATTCAGTCCGAGCGGATTGTACACATGACCGAGCATTTGACTGCTGACCGGAATTGAAAGCTGCTGGCCGGTTCGGAAAACCTTCGCCTGCAGGCCAGGAGACTCGTTAGTTAACAGCATACATCTGGCGGCCTGAGTGTTGACCGAAAGAATTTGGCCAATAGTGTCGTTCTCAAACACCACGATCTCTCCGGGCACCACCGATGTAAATCCATCAATAACTGCCAAAGGCGGTGCCAGCGCTGTCACACGGGCAACCTCTTCAAGTAAAATTGGATAGTGGATTTTGGACTCAGGCATGCTTTAAAACCTAAATTGTTAAAATAAAATACGCGCCGGCGATACCGCAAATAAGAATCAATGTGCTAATAACGGCATTGATCAAAATTCCCAGACTAATTGAGCTTTTGGCCAAAGGATTTCTGCCCAACGCATCGATTCCTTTTTGGGCCGACTTCATAAAACTGAAGATGGCAAAGCCGATTGAGCCCACCAGCGAAATAGCAGCGACTACATGTCGCAATGCTTGAGTGGGACTTTCGATGCTGGCAATGGCGCTCAGGCTCACCAGATCTTTAAGTCTGGCAGAAATTTTCTCTGATTCTGGCGAGTCTTCAGCAAAGGTGAACTTGATTTCCAGCGAAACCGGCACATATCCAGGTGTGCTCGTGTCCGTGTGCGCAGCCTTGGCTACGCCCAGCGTAAAGCCGGACTTGGTGGCTTTCATGGCAATTCCAGGCAGGTTGGAGCTGGTAAGTCTGTCGCCCGCTTGAATTTGGCCATTTTCTGCCGTAACCATCACCAGGACTGTGCCAGTGGTGACGATGGGGTAGTCACCTTCAACATTGGTACTACCTGTGAAGCTAATGGCTGGCTCCAGAGTTACTACTCCAAACATATTTTTGTCATAAGCCTCAGAGGAAAAACCGTACTGACTGTTTCTGTGAGAAATAATCAGCCCATTCTTCATTTCGGAGCTTGGCTCCAAAATAGGGAAGGATTGTGCAACGCCCAAAGAGTCAATCGCTGCTGGTGGTACTTGAGCTTGAGCTACAGCTGTTGCTAGATGTAAGACTAATAGCGCAACTGCGCTAAACTGTACGATTCTTGGACGCCAAAACCAAACTGATGGCCTAGCGGTCAGCTTATTCATAGTTACATGGTAACGCATTTTAATGACCGAGTACAATCCAACAATTACCATAGGTGATGAATTGAGCTGGTTAGATGCAGTCAGTAGGCTCAGGATTCTGGTGGATTCGTCATATATTCGTCTACTTTAAAGGTTTGATAAAGAGTAGGATTATTTTGTGAATATATTGAGGAAGCCTACCGACTTGGTTAAGAAGCGGTCCCTGGCTGTGTTTGCGATGGCAGGGTTACTTGGTCTTGGCGTAGGTGCCAATCTGGCTATTGGTAACCATGGAACTCTGGATCAGACTGGTCAGTCGGAGCGTCCCGCAGGCACATCATTGGCAAACAGAGTAGAGACAGCGCAGGGGGCTGTCTTGGGCGCATTCACCGACCCCGGAAGTTTGATCTTCAGGATTCAAACCACTTTCACAGAAACTCTAAATGCTGAAGACCTGAACGCTACCACCATAAGTGTGGACACAATTTCAGTTAATGACGCTTTATTGGTTGAAGGGGGACTGACGCTACATAGCAATGTAGTTGGAGATGGCGTAGACATTGACGTGGGCAGTGGTCAGATTTTGGCATCCAACATTGTGTACTCAATTCAAGGTCAGGTTGGCGAAGTTAGTTTAATCGGCGGGTCGGGCATTGCTTTGGACGGACTGACGATCTCAAATAGCGATCCCGGTTCAGCCCAAAAAATCTTTAAAAATTTGGAAATTGGCGATAGTACAATCACGGCTGGTTCCAACACTGACACTCTTAAATTTACGGCCGGCAGCGGCGTGAGCTTATCTGTGTCAGATAAAAACGTAACTTTTGCGGCAGACAATTTAAGTGGTTGGCACCAACCAAGCGCCACTGTTGTGTCGTTGATTTCTGGTTCACACAACGTTGGCATAGGTACTAGTGCACCGACAAATAAGCTTGAGCTGGACAGCGGCTCAGCAGACCTTTCAGGTCTTACTTTCACCAGACTCACGAGCGGTTCAAGTAGTGGCGTAGGCGGGGGCAAGGTTTTGTCACTGGATAGCGGCGGTCGCGTCATCTTGGTTAATGATCAAACTGGCGGGACGGCCGAGGATATTTTGCCAACTTCTGATACTGGCGGGACGCTGTTTTTTAATGGCACCACTTGGGTGAGTTCTACCAACTTGTATCACAATGACGGGAGTGTCGGCATATCTACCACATCGCCTCAGGGGAGGCTGCACCTGCGCACGAATGCCATTGGCACGATTGGCGCAATTGTTCAGGGTGAGACCAGTCAGACTGCCAACTTGCAAGAGTGGCGGAATGGAGCTGGATCAGTGTTATCTTACATAGACGCTGCGGGAGTGTTCAATGGTTCGGCTAACGTGGCTGGTTCGCTCAACCCCGGTCTCACTGAGGGGCAAGTT
>CAZSHY010000059.1:0-3318 GCA_964607125.1 uncultured Pseudomonadales bacterium
CATCTTGAGTGATTTAGTAACCCACATGCGTCTAGAGTTTGAATGCGCCGCAGATAGGTTTGTGACTCGGTATCAAAAGACAACCGCGCACCTACGCGCTACACTCAAGCTACATCTTGCCAATCAGCCACCATCAGCTGAACTATCAGGCTTTAGCTTGGGATTTGGAGGCGAACAACTTACGGCCAGAATTCTCCAAGTCAGCCACCCACGCCCACTTGGATTTGTACCAGGAAAACTCCATATTTATGTCTCTACCCTGTTACTCGGATTGGTTTTGATGGCTGCTAGACCAGCGCAAGCGCAGTTGGCTGTGGCGGACCAACCAGCAATAAGTCGATGTTCATTTGTCCGTTGCGTCACGTCGTGCGTTCAAGATACGATCATGAGCGTCCAGCCCACATTCTCCCCTGCAGCACCAGTCTCCCGCATTGACATGCCTCGCTAGCTTGAAACTTGATTCTGCGCGTTGACAAACCACTACCAACACTACTACACTCTGTAGTAACGTACCGTAGCAATTAGTATTAATATAGAAAGTCATCATGAATCCTGATCAAAAACCAAACCCCTACTCGCTGAGTAGTTTTCTCGACATGATCAACAACAATTTTATTCCTCTCCTAGTCGGTGTTTTGCTCCTGGCCGGAGGTTTTTACGGCGGATCACTCTGGACTGAGAACCAATTGCTAAAGTCAGGTGGCATGGCCGCTGGCGGCGCCGGCGCAGCTGGTGACGTAGCTGTAGCTCCCGCTGGGGATCAGGGTCCAACCAAAGATCAAATTTCCAAAATGCCAGAAGTGGACAAAGACGACCATGTTCGTGGCTCCAAAAACCCCAAAGTCTGGTTGGTTGAGTACTCAGACTACGAGTGTCCATTCTGTAAGACCTTTCACCCCACGACCACTCAGGTGTTAGAGGAGTTTGGCAACGACGTTCAGCTAGTTTTCCGCCACTATCCTCTGCCATTTCACGCCAACGCTCAAAAAGCAGCTGAGGCTTCAGAATGTGTAGCCAAGTTGGCAGGCAACGAAGCCTTCTGGAAGTTCTCAGATATGTACTTTGAGAGAACCACCTCCAATGGCACCGGTATTGCTATCGATGCCATGCCAGCCCTTGCCGGCGAAGCAGGTGCGGACGCAGTCGCTGTCAAAAAATGTTTGGACAGTGGCGAAATGGCTGCAGAAGTCAAAAATGACATGGACAAGGGATCAGCTGCTGGTATCACCGGCACTCCTGGCACCTTCGTTGTCACCAAGGATGGCGTGCAAGAAATCATTCCTGGCGCACTGCCTTTTGAGCAAGTCAAGGCAACAGTCCAGAAGTATTTATAATCTAGAATTGACCTAGCGCTTACCGCGCTTAAATCAAATCGAAAATTTTCAAGCAGCAGTGGTTCTACCAAGAGCGACTGCTGCTTGTTGATTAGAGTACAATCAACATTATGCAGTTAGATGCTTCACTAATTAATGGCTCACCATACTCCATCCTGGTTGCCTTTGCAGCTGGTTTGGCCACTTTTTTTGCCTCATGTTTGCTGCCGCTGGTACCTACCTATCTAGCCTACTTATCCGGCGTATCTCTAAGCACCCCGGCTGGTCAAGCTCACCGCTGGCGGGTTGTACGCGCATCAATCTATTTTGTTTTAGGATTCGTAATAACGTTTGTGCTCTTAGGTCTAAGCGCGCACCAGTTGGGATCAAGCCTGGGTCAATTCAGGCCGGTCATGCAAAAGCTGGGCGGAATTTTATTTATCTTTTTTGGTTTAGTCCTACTTAGTATCATCAAGCCCGCCTGGGTGACTAAAGAGCGCAGACTAGAAATTGAAAACTTCATCACCCACAAAGGATTTTTACATGCAATGCTAGCCGGTGTTGTTTTTGCCTTTAGTTGGACACCCTGCATTGGACCCATCTTGGCGGTAATCTTGTATTGGTCAGCCCAGCAAGCAACCGCGCTGATCGGTGCGCTACTCCTGCTGGCGTATGGATTGGGAGTTGGGCTACCCTTCATTGGGGTGGCTCTAGGTTTTGAGCAAGTACTGCCCTACTTGCGCAAGCTTGGGCCAGCCGGCGCAATTATCCACCGGGCCGCGGGCTTACTGATTGTATTGGCTGGCATACTCATGTTGGGTGGCTGGTTCCACCAGCTCACGATGTCCGCTCTTCACGCGCTGGGGATGGAGACGTTGGCGAAGTGAGGGGGTTAAAAGCTTGATGTATAATTCTTGCACTCACATGCCAGGAGAATACTATCAAACACATAACTTTACCATTAAACCAGAAGAGCTATCTAAGCGTAACATAGTTTGGACTAATGGAGCCTCTAATGAAGGCAGGGATTCCTACGGAGAATACCCAACAACTTTTGATTTTTTAGCCGCCCAAAGAATACTGAGAGACATCTTTCCCACTCTCAATATGTACATTGACAACGATCGTCCACTACGCATTCTGGACATCGGCTGCGGCAACGGACTGACTACCGCGCCACTAATTTCGCTTATACGGGCACTGGGACTTCAAGTTGAGTTATTGGGCGGAGTTGACCTGCTCGAAAAGTCAGCGAATGAGTTCATAACTAACGTTAAACCACTTCAAATAGCTCAAATTGATTCCGTTCAAACAGATGTCGTCAAACTTTTGCCAGAACTTTCCTCGCTTGAACTCAATACTGTCTTTATGTTTTATTTTCTGCATTGGTTGTCTGAACCTAGAGCTCATCAACTTTTCCAACAACTTCGCTCTGTGTTGCAACCTGGCGCTCTGGTTTTTGGCACTACATGCAGCCCCTTTAACTTAGCCCTCCTTGGTTTTGTGGAGGAGCAGTGGGTCAAATTTGCTGCTGCCAAATCAGCATTCAAACATAACCGTCCTTTTGTTTCTGGTCCGCGCGGATCGCGGTACAACAAAACTATGACTTTCTGGTCTCCTACTGCTATCAGGCACCTGCTCAAATCTACCGGCTTTTCTCCGCACACCGTATCGACATTCAAAAATCCCAATTGGATAAATCAGTATGGTGACCACTTCCCCGAAAACGTTTTTTTCTCTGCTATTTTGTTACCTCGCTAGCTGCCTAACTGAAACTTCTGGTCCCCCAAAAATCCAGTCACTTCCGGCCGAATCATGTCGTGCCCTAACAACGCTGCTGGCCTGACGGTAAACAACCCGTACTTGCTAGTCAGGCTATCCAGAGCCGTAGCCACTTTTTCCTCACGCCACCACTCGGGCCAGAGCACCTTGGGCGTAGATTCCCAGGGTTCTAGGTGACTCAGTCTCACACCGATCTTGATGACTGGAAACTGGTCTGTCCAAC
>CAZSHY010000059.1:3328-5844 GCA_964607125.1 uncultured Pseudomonadales bacterium
TTCTCTGGTATGCCGAATGTGGTGGGGCACCATTTGGTGCGCTCCCCAACTGGGAGTGTGATCTGGCAGCTCGCCCCACCCCACCGGCCGCGCGCTGGCGCGCGCTGACTGCCCCCGCCAGCTGCCTACCAAAAACACGTTGACTTCCCTGCCGGCCAATCCCTGAGCCCTGACTTTATACAAAACCTCCTCAGATAAATTGTAGATGACTTGGCGGACTGCCGTCTCGGTTTTCCAGAGCTTAAACCCCGTCAATGACCGACCCACGCTCTTCATGTGCTCGTTGTGCTTGACCGCTGGGCGTGCCAGAAAGTGCGGCTCCTCACCCTGGCCAATCTTGCGTAACTCAACACTCCAGAACGGACCAAAGGCTGCTAGCAGCATTTCATCATCCAGAAAATTGATCTGGTAGGGGGTGGTCACCCCAAACCGCTGCAGTCGTCTCTCCAGCCGAAATCCAATCCCGCACACGTCTTTGAAGCAAGTTGAGGCCAAGAGTGCAGCCCGGTTTTGCTCAGTCACCTCAGTCACACTCCCCTTGGGAGAAACCTCTCCCGTCATTTTGGCTAACAACTTATTGGGACCAATGCCCACGTTGCAAGTTACCCATTCGCCCAACTCTTTTTTGATGGCAGCTTGAATTTTCTGACCAAACTCCAGCGGTGAGGCATACAAACGTTTAAGCGGTGTATAGTCCAAAAATGCCTCATCCAGTGAAAAAATATCTACATCTGGAGCAAAAGAATCAAAGAGCGATTTGAGCCGCTTGGTGGCAGACAGATACAGCTCAAACTGAGCCGGCACCAGTACGATTTCTGGACAGAGCACCTTGGCATCACGCACAGTCATGGCGGTTTTGACGCCGCGATGCTTGGCTTCTTTTGACGAGGCAATAATGCAGCTGCGGCCCACGTCTTTGAGCACCCCCACCGGCCGACCGCGCAGAGATGGCACCTCTTGTTGGAGCAAGGTAGCAAAATAGGCGTTGATATCAACGTGAACTACTGTTTGCGTGGGTGGCTGCGTGGGAGACTGAGCGGGTGATACAACTTCTGACTGATCTGGCGAGCTACTCATACCACACCTCCTCGATAAACCATTTTTCAGAGGTGCGATCAAAAACCAGACGGTACACAGTCGCCCCAGAGACTAGTGAGTACATTCGCTTACGGATGCCGCCATCTTTGAAGTCTGTGACTAGCGTCACCTGGTCCACCTGATACTCACGACGCTTCCAGAGGAACTTGCGCGGCTGAAACGCGCCCTGGTCGTAGACACCAACTACGGCACATTGTTCGTGTATTGTTTGGAACATACTATAGCTATACCAGAATCTGACCCGAAAAGGGAAGGTGCTATTTGAAATCTGGTACAAAAAAACCACCCGTACGAGTGGTTTTTAAGACTTGGCTAACTGCAAGTGCAGTCTATGAACCGAGCCTCCGAATATGCATTATTTTATGCATATTTATCAAAATTTCAATAGCTTTACAAGAAACTTACACGAGTTAGCGATTTAAAATCTGACCAACATCACTACTGTCTGAACCAAGTTATTTACGCCGGCTGCTAACACAATCCACAGCCACCGCCAGCCAAACTGACGCAACTGCGCGCCCCGCAATCGGGCCAAGCTCTCCAGCCGCGGTAGCATGCCCACCGCTAACCACGGCAGGGAGCTCATAAACATCCGCGAGCCGTAAGGTCCGCCCAGAATTTCTCTGCCCCAAGCGGCAATCACATACAGTTGGAGGCAAAAAACTGCCAACGCTACCTTGCCCAGGTCACGTTCAACGGGCCTACCTCGGTGGGCCAGGCGCCAAACCCCCGCCAACATGACTGCCGTCAGCGGCGCAAAGAAAAACAAGCCGTTTCCGGGACTCAGCAGCACTCGTATAAAGTCTGGTTTGAACCAAGAGAACTGTTCACCGCGAATCAAGTAGGGACTACCCAGCTGGCCAAAAAAGTACCAAACTATAGCCTGACTCAAGCCGAGTGCAGCCAAGATTGGCAAGCATGCGCGAATAATCAGACCAACGCGAGTAAGTAGGTTCTCTCGTACGTAAAAGGCAAGCGCAACTAGCACTGGCACCGCCACCAATACATCCTGAGGCCGGACCAAAAACAACCCGCCGGCAAGCAAGCCCACCAGCCATGCCGTCTTGGCGGTCCAACCACTAATCAAGCCGCGGACCGTGACCCACAGCAAAAGCGATGACAGTAAAAATGACGCCGAATGAGAATTGAGTGGATCGACTGATGTGTAGTAAAAGAGTTGGGTAGTCAAATACAACACGCCAGCACCAATCAGCGCCAACCGGGTGGCCAGCGCAGTGCTCAACCGAGAAACTTTCTGCAGCCAGTCTCGTAAGGCGGCAAATACTGCTACAAGACCCAACACGGATAGCCCAATTGCTCCCAAGCCGACGCCAAACTGGGTGATATGGTCGTACCCATCTGGTTGTGGTACGGTCTGTAAAAACTGCTGCCATTTGCCTGGCTCAAGACCTTTGACC
>CAZSHY010000060.1:0-5553 GCA_964607125.1 uncultured Pseudomonadales bacterium
CCAGTGTTAGTTCCACAATTGATGGCATATTTAATTTTTCGCTTGAAACGGCTTTGGCTCGAGAAACCTCCACAGGCAACACTGCCACGGGCGTGAAGTTTTCTATTCCCATTACACTTACAGCTGGCACTGATGCAAACAACTCGCTCTCAATGTCGGGGATCGTTAACCAATCTGGAGGCACAGGTATTACTCGTGGTCTTTATCTTAATCAAACCATAACTGCTGCATCTGATTATCGCGCACTTGAGGTAGCAAGTGGAAAAGCCATATTTGGAGGCAACGTTGGTATCGGCACTACCTCCCCAACTGAGGTTTTGCACGTAGCCAAAGAATCAGCTGGAGATGGAGCGAGCGCAATGTTTGAAGGTGACGTAAAAATTAAGTATTATCAGAAATTTGTTTCGAGCAGCAGCTCGTACCACTACCTTGACCTGCTCAGCACAGGCGATGACTATATTTTCCAGCATCATGATGCCACAGATCGAGATTTTATTTTTAAAAATCAGAACACCGAGCAATTAAGAATTCTTAACTCTGGCAACGTCGGCATCGGCACCACCGCGCCCCTCGCCAAACTCTCCGTAAATGGCGACCTCATCGCCAACACCGCCACCATTTCGGCTACCTACGCGGGAGGAGTAGGGTTGGCAATCAGAGGCACTTCGGGCGCAACTGGCAACCTGCAGGAGTGGCAAAACAGCTCTGGTTCACCGGTGACAGTAGTTGATAAGAGTGGCTTCTTGGATTTCACAAACTCTGCTAATCCAACAACTTGGAACACTGTACTCAAATTTAACAGTCTGACTACTGGCGGATCTGAAGTTGTGGGTGGTTTTGGCAATGGATTTATTAAGTACAGTGTTGATGGGCGCTCATTCCTTAACTTGATTACAGATAGCTCAGCCAACTCGTTATTATCTGGAGGCATTTCTGGCGAAAATGTGCGCCGCTTTGCTGTGACCGGCTCAGGTAAATGGCAACTTGGTAGCGGCTCAGGTGACTATGATTCAACTCTTGAAAGATTGTCCGGTGGGGGCTGGCAAATGGCTTCAACTGGCTCCAACCAAGTACTGTCAGTCTCGGCTGCGGTTGCTAGCGACTACGCCGCAGAGTTTCTCAATGACGGTAACAACGCCAACCGCTATGGCTTGCAGGTGCAAGCCGGGCTGGATGATCAGTCTGCAGCGGGCCCGTCAACCCTTGTGCAATTTAATGACGGCGATGGCACGGCGGTCGGTTCAATCAGTTTTGGCTCAAATCTGACAGCATACAACACCACCTCTGACCAGCGAGCTAAGGAAAACATCGTTACTACTAGCATGGGCCTTGACCAGCTGATGCAAATCCCCATTCGGGACTTCAATTTTAGAGCCGACACAGGCCAGATCACGCACACCGGCTTCATTGCCCAAGAGCTATTTCCAATTTTTCCGGATGCGGTTACAGCCTACGCCGACGAAAGATTCTGGCAGGTAGATTACGGCAAACTCACGCCACTTATTATCAAATCAGTGCAAGACCAGCAGCAACAAATCTTACAACTTAAGCAAGAATCGGTCGCCCTGAGCGTAGATGAAAACAACCCCAGCGTTTTGGGAGCGGCTACTTCTCAGGCTGAGGAGCGGCTGACCTCGCTGGAAGTTCTGGTACAGCAGTTTGCTCAGACTTTATCCAACCTGCAGCTGACCGTAAATAAACTTGAAAGAGCCATTGCTCAACTAGACCAGGCGTTTCAACTCAATGCTGATGTCTTGACCATTGTCAAAAATGTAGTCTTCATAGGTAGGCAAGTATTTGAAGACGTTGATAAGGGTGGCTTTGTTGTTTTGCCCGCAGGCCAGACCTCGGCGCAGGTAAGTTTCCAGGTAGCATTCTCACAGCGCCCAATAGTCACCCTAACTCCCGAAAGTCAAGTTGACGGCTATTATTTAGAGCAGGTGAGTGAGCGAGGTTTTACCATTAAACTCAAGTCAGCATTGGACCACGACGTGACATTCAACTGGGTGTCTGTCCAGGTTAAGGACGCCGTCACCACTCGTCAGCAGCCAAGCGCTTCACCGGTTGCTTCTGAAACAGAGCCGCCTGGTTCAGCTAAGGTTACACCAGCGTCAGAGAGCATCCAACCGGATGGCACGCCTTTTGCCAGCCCTGAATCATCGCCCTCTATTGATCCTCAGCCAGCCATTGCCCAAGAAAACGTGCCCACCCCAATTCCATCACCTGAGAGCTCACCATCCGTCAATGAGTAACGGCGGATCATGGTATAGTACACAGGAATAATTGATGCGAGGGTATGAAAAAAAAGCGCGCAAGTTTCTTGACTGACCAACACCTGCAAAAACTGCTAACTCAGAGTGAGTTTTTGCGCCCAGATGGCACGCCCTTCTGGAAGTTTCTTAAAGCTCACAAAATCGAGTTTACCAAGTCAGACTTTCCATTTCTGACCACCCACCCCCAGCCACAGCTTAGACAAGTATTTGACTTTGGCGAGTACATGCAGCTTAAATCTCGCGGTGAGGCGCTCTCGTACCTATATAACGGCTTGGGCAAGGCGCTCAACTATGTTGGTCCACTCTTGGATATGGAGCTGGAGCATGGCTTTAATGACCATACTGACAGACACACTTTGTGGGTGAGCCAAACTGGTGTTGAGATTCTGCAGCGGGCCGGTATTTCGTTTGATGGTTCTGGTCAGTATGACGGCTTAACAGAAGTGCTGATGACGCTAGTGGGTATGACTCACGACTTGGGTAATCTCCTGAGTCGCAAAGATCATTCGCACTATAGCGTCTGGTTTTTGGATAAGGCGTTTGGCAAACTCACCCGCGCACAGAGCGCCGCATTTGACCATGTTATGTACACTATCTTCTTTCACGAAGAGCCGGTATTGGTTTCGCTGAACATGCCTATCGAGCAGGGCATTCCACTTCAGTGGGCGCTAGTTTTGGCAGACAAGATGCATGTTGGGCGAGATCGCGTTGGCGGCCGCTCGTTTGAAACAGGTATAGAAAAGGGCGCCTTTGAAGATGATGTGCACATTTTGCTCAACGCGCTGGTGGTGCGTTCTACCTGGTATTTAGGCAATAAGTCATTTGTTTGGCATATGGACTTTAGTTTGGATCAGTTGGAGAAGAAATTTGAAAGCTTCACCAAAGGCAACCACCGGTTGTGGATGCCTAAGTTATTCCAGCGAGTTTTTCTCAACCGAGGAGTCATGTATCGGGAGTCGTTTGCTCAGCTCTTCCGCGAGCTATACGCCGACCGGATGCGCATGGCCGCCAAGTGCGCTTTTATGCTCTTTCCTTACCTGGACAAGTTTGTGGTCAAGCTGGTAGACAATGATACCCGCAATAAAGTTGGCAGCGGCGAACTGGTAGTTTGGGAGTCGACCAACCCTGCCCATGCTGGCAGCGGTAGTTTGCGGCCAGCTGAGTTGGCTAGACGGGTGGTGACCAAACCGGCGCGGGTGGTTAAGCAAGCTCAGAAATTCTATCAAGAGTGGTTTGAGTAGCGGCAACTTGATATCTTGCAATTTTACTTAATTCAGTCTATACTGAAATTCAGTATGAACGTCAAGTTTGTCAAATCATTTAGCAAAGGCCAGATCACCATTCCCAAAGAGCTGCGTGAGGAGCTGGGTATCGCTGATGATTTTTGGCTGAAACTCTCGCTGGAAAATGGAAAAATCATCGCCGAACCAGTTGGCGCCCAGCTGAGTAGATCTGCTTATCAAAAAAAACTATTACAGATTAAGGGCGGCTGGATTACTCAGAAAGAGATAGCTGACTCTAGGAAACAACTCGAAAAACAGATTTCTGCCCGCGCTCTATGACAAAAATGCTGGTCGATACCTCGGTGATTATTGACTTTCTTCGCCAGAAAAACAAAGCGCAAACGCTATTTTATTCACTTGCTCAGGATGAGCCCGCAGTTTCAATAGTCACTCACTCCGAGTTATATAGCGGTAAAAGTGTTTGGCAAAAAAAGTCAGTTCAGGAAGAACTGGAAGTCATTTTTTCCGGCCTAACTTGTCTACCTTTAACTGAGCAAATTTCCATTAAAGCTGGTCAACTGCGTGCTCAGTACAACGTATCCCTTTTTGACTGCATCATTGCCGCAACGGCGTTGTGGCACGATCTGCCGTTGGTTACGCTTAACACTAAAGACTTCAGCAGATTCAAGGGGTTGAAGTTGTATCCATTAAATTAGCAGCACGTAATTTTGACTGGCTTTTTAATTTACTCAGGAAATAAGGCCTGCTTCATTACTTCAAGTTTACAATCTCTTTTCCCCATGGGAATATCAACATAATCTTGCGCTTCTCCAGAAAAACCGATGGTTTTAACAGAAGGCGCTTGCTTTTTTAATCGCAGCTGCTAGAAATCTACCATCATTGCCACTCGTGTCCTTCGGGGTGAGGTTTGCATCTAACAGAACATGAGTAACACCGAGCTCTATCAGACGAGGAACTATTTCAGCTAAGGCTGTCTGCATGTTATCAACAACAGTAACAACAAAGCCCAAATATTCTAGAATATCTTTAGCCATTAGAGCTGCTTGAGAATTGTCCTCGATGATGACTATTCTTGGCGCTTCAATAGACATAATCGTTACCAACCTCTACATACTCTTGTCGGGGATGCCGGACTCGAACCGACGACCTCACGGTTCCGAACCGTGCGCGCTACCAACTGCGCTAATCCCCGTAGTAATCAGTATTATAGCGCGTCATTTTAGCTCAATTGCGTACAAATTGTGGGGAGTTTCCGGACTGAAAGTGGTGGTAATAATTACCCGACTTCCGTCCGGCCAAGGGTATAAGAAAGTTTTATCAAAAGGGCCAGAGTAGAGAGTGGTGGCGTTGGTGCCGTCATATTCGCGGACCTGGACGCGGTTATCGGTCACAGACAGTAAATGCCTTGAGTCGGGGAACCATTGAAATGTGTTGACGTAAAGCGAAGTGTAGTAAACGTTAAAGTTGAGCGCTGTTTGGGCCGGAGTACTAGCCTGGAGGTTTCTAAACTGGGTGGCGGCTGCAGTGGCGGGTGTAGAAGCAGTTGCTAGATCATAATTCAGCAGCATTTTGCTTTGAAAAAGAACAGGTGGAGCAATCAAATTAGCTGTTTTTGGACTCACTTTGGTGCCAGCGGTTGGGCTAGGTGAGGGCGATGGCGCAACAGGTTGAAGTGGGTTTTCCGTGCCAATCCGGAAGTTTTTATCTTCTTCACGGTCGTAAACATATATTCCGCCGGGCTGAATAGAGCGTTCTTCTGGCTGAGAACTGGTGGCGGGGACAGGCGGAACGATGGTATCTGGCAGGGTGGCTTGAGCTATGGCGGTGTACAGCAATCGCTTCTTGTCTGGAGAGATGTAAACATTTTTGGCGCTGACGGTAGCCATGGCCACGACTTCCTCTGGAAATTGAGCTAAGAATTGGCGCTCTCGCAGGTAAATTTCTTGTTCCCATTCTGAAAGAATTTGCCGCTGCTGAAAGGTGCTATCTGGTAGCGCATTTAAGTCATTATTTTTGTCAATAGAAATGAGAACTTG
>CAZSHY010000061.1:0-5546 GCA_964607125.1 uncultured Pseudomonadales bacterium
AATACCCGGATGGGTATTTTTTTATGCGGAATGGGGTAATCGATGAGAATCCCTACGGTTCGCTCTGCGCAGTTTAATAATTAATTCATCAGAAAATCCTGCGCAGCGTGAGCACATTAGCGCAATAAAATAGGGCGAGCCATCCCACTCCTTCCGCAGTCAATTCAGTCAGCCAACTTTCTGGCCGTGCCCACATTGATGCCCCGCAGAAGTGCAACGTATTTCATAGTTTGTCATTATTGTGCTGTATTTTTACTCTAGTGATTCTGCCAAGTCCTGAAGTTCCACCATCGTAGTGTTTGGCGAGGTAATAGCTATCAGCACATCATCGTTTGTGATGAAAACTAGCGTATACAGCTCCATGTGTTCTAAGCGTTTGTGCAGCGCAAAACCATGTTGCTCGCGCGCATTTGTCACCACTACTTGCACCGGCGTTACACCAGTGACCAAAGAACTGGAAAATGCTTCTAAATCAAATTCTCGGTCAACAGGCGCTTGATTAATCACTACTGGACTGGCATGTTCGCCCTTAAGCATCAGATCGAAAGAAGTATTCAAACTAAACTTAACCGCATTTGAAATACCCCCTAGTTCATTGCCCAGAGTGAATTTGGTGGCATAGTCTTTACCAGTCGGCATGTAGCTTGGTCGGTAAATATGAAACGACACTTGCCCTTGTGCTCGTGAATATCCTACATCCTCATTATTTACGCCATAATAAAGAGTAACCAACCAGAATGTAAGTGTGAGCAAAATAATTGCTAGCAATCCCAGAAAAATCTTGGCTGACTTTGATTGCGCTGTGCCCACTGAGCTCATGTTTTTGATTGAAATTCCGAACAGAGTCGCTGCCACCCAAACAAGAATTACTGGCAGGAATAAACCCACTGGATTTTGACTAAGCGTGGGAATTGGCAAGTTCGACCCAGATGCAGCCGCATTTTCTGTCTGTAATAAAAACTTCTGGTAGGCAAACTGTCCGAGCAAAGTTGCCATGGCAGGCAATAACGTGAGATTGGCAAGTACTAGCCAATAATTTGATTTAGCTGCCGTACGCATCTTAAGGGCAACGAAAAATAAACCAAATGTTATTAAAAAAAAGATAATGGGGATGAAGCCCAACGTGGGATAGTACTTTAACAGATTAAATATAAGGTCTCCACTATTCATGGCTCGCTGGAGAATAAAGATAGCAGCCCAAATTATGACACCTTTTAACAAATACCATGCGGCTACGAGAATAGTTAGAGAGTAACTAACCTTTAAATTAAGTGGCAAAGAACTTGTCGGTTCTAAATGTTGTGCTGTGAGAGGGTTGGGTTGGGGAGTGGGGGCCGAAATGGGGCTAAAAGACAGTTGTGAATTGCTAGGCACATTATCAACCATATAAGCTCCTAGCTAGATTTTTGTAAAAGTTGTTCTAAATCAGATTTCATTTGTTCATAAGATTTAAACAAAATTGGTGTAAAACCGCAAACGCTGGCCGTGCTTAGGCTGACTTCAGCATCGTCAATAAAAATTAAATCAGACAAGTTGCAATTCAATTTTTTTGCCAAAAGCTTAAATGCGTCCGGGTTTGGTTTCTGCAAACCAATTTCAGCGGAGATGAGAAATGCATCGAAGAGTTGGTCGAGTTTTTGTTGACGAAGCATTAGACCAAAGTCCCGCGCAGCGTTGCTCAACAGCCCAACAGAAAAACCCCGTGCTCTGAGTTCAGAGACGTACTCTAATATATTTTCATCCACCTCTGACAAGATTTTGGCAGCTGTGTTGGTTATAAGCATGGCCTGATCTAACTTGTTTAATCTATCTAATTCTTTGAGCACAATTGGCCAAAACTCTTTCCAGTCTGAAATCTTGCCCGTATTCATCAAATAATTGTGTGAGAAATACACTTGTCTGTATTCGGCTGGTGAGACTTCGATGGCCTGGCATATCCGCTCGGTGAAATTGAACTTACTGCCTCCAATCACACCACCATAATCGAAGCCAATCGCATGTTTTGTATGCATTGTCTAAAGTCTACCATAGTTCATTACCGAATTGGTCAAGGCGCTGATATAATTGGCCTATGATTAAGGTAGATCTAAAGTGGAAGCTATCAATTAAAGTCATCCCTTTGGTGCTATTAATTTTAATAGTTAAGTTGATTTCGCATGCGCTAGAGCTTGAATTTCTTACACTCAACTCACTATTCAGCGCAATAATATCGGCAAATGTATTTTTAATTGGTTTCTTAATTTCAGGTGTGCTTGTTGATTACAAAGAGGCCGAGAAGTTGCCTGGGGAGTTAGCTGTGTGTTTGGAGGCTCTGACTGATGAAATGACAATATTGGCAAAAGGCAAAAAAAATAAAGTTGTATCAGACGCTTTACATCATGTGTTTTCGCTTTCAGAAAACATCCTCAAGTGGTTTTACAAAGAGGAGAGAACTAAAAATGTTCTTGACCAAATCACAAAATTAAATGACTACTTTTTTGCCTTCGAACCACTTACGCAGGCAAACTTCATTGTGCGGATGAAACAAGAGCAAAGCAATCTTAGAAGACTAGTTACCAGAATCCATACAATTAGAGATACTTCATTTAATCCATCCGGATATGCTATTGCTGAGGTCATCACAGCTTTGCTGAGTTTTGGGCTTATATTTACTAAAATTGATCCGTATTATGAAAGCCTATTTTTTGTGGCTTTTGTCTCATTTATCTTGATTTATATGGTTTTGCTGATTAAAGATTTGGACAACCCCTTCGGGTACTATCATCAAGAAAATGTTTCAGAGGACGTGCCGCTCAAACCAATTCAAGATGTAATTCAACGTCTTGAAAAGAAGATTTCTTAGAGCTTTTTTACTCATTGTCTGTTGTGGTTTTTTATCAGTAACTGTTCTATATTTGAAGCATGGTTAAGACTCAAGATAATAAATGGACAGAGGCAAAATGGCTGATTTCTATTTTAATCATCGCCGCAGCCCTGCGCATGTTCAACTTAGGCCAGCTTCCCTTTGGCTTCCACAATGACGAAGTCATGAATGGCTATGTGGGCAGGTTCATTTTGGAAAATGGCCGCGATCTTTACGGAAATTCCTGGCCGATTCTGTACTTTGACAATTTCGGTGACTATCCCAACGTAATTCCCATGTACCTATCAGGATTATTCACCTATGTTTTTGGCGTGTCCGAATTTGGTGTTAGATTTCCCATCGCGCTAGCAGGAACGCTGACTGTGGGCGTAGTGTACTTGATTTGCCGCTGGTTGTTTCATGAGAGGAAAGTGGCGATTTTGGCAGCAGCAGCTCTAGCAATCATGCCTTGGCATTTGGTGTTATCTCGGGCTACCGCTGAGGGTGTCACTGCCAGTTTGGCTTTTGTGGCTGGTTTTGGATTGGTTTTTTGGGCATTGGAACAGAAAAAACTGGCCATTATGCTGGCCGGTACATCTCTATTATTACTCTCATACCTGCTCTACCCGGGATTCAGAATCCTGGCACCTTTGGGGTACTTGTCAGTAGTAGCCCTGGCTAATTCGCGTAGATGGCGGCTGATAAGTTTGGGGCTGTGTTGCCTCCTGATGTTGACCACTTTCGCAATTAGTCAAACAGCTTGGGGCAAGGGCAGATTTGATCAAACCTCCGTTTTTACGCACAACAATGTCATAGGCGGAAAAGCTCTGCAGTATGCCACTGGCCTTGGTGAAAACAAAATTTTCCAAGCCAGACTTTTCCATAACAAGCTAGTATTATCCGGGCAAGAAATTGTTCGCCAGTATGCTAGTTATTTTTCACCGCAATTTTTATTCTCCACCGCTGGCAAACCAGACCGGTACAGCATTCCCGAGCAAGGTGTTTATCTATACACGTTTTTACTGGTCATAATTGGAGCAATTGCGTTACAAATGGTCAGCCCTCTCCCAGCTGACCAACTCCAAAAAATATTTAACCCGGGTCGATCCAAATTCTTTTTCGGCTTTTGCTGGTTACTTTTAATCAGTCCTATATCTGCTGCCCTTACCCTTGAGGATGTGCCAAATGTGCACCGATCAGTACCCATGGCTGTGTTTTCAGTAATCATTTTGGGCGCATGTTTAGCAATCTGGTTGCGTCGACTTGAAGGTCGGGCAATCAGGTTATTATTTACATCGCTGGTGGTGGTGGCCGCCCTTGGTGAGTTTAGCTTTTTCTGGCATTACTACAGCTCACTTAGTCGAATGACCGGGACTTTGGCTAGAAGTGAGGAGCGGCGGACAGTGGCAAACTGGCTGCTGGAAAACGGGAATAACTACACCACGATTTTTGCTACATCGGGCGGGGCATTGCCGATTCATTACTTATTTCATGGGCAAAACTTTAGCCCCGACTTGGTTGGTAAATTTAGGTCCGGACTGCGCTTGGATTCAGTCGATAACTTAGTTCTTCAAGATCAGGATTGTTTTCATATCGAAGCCGCTGACGAAAGACTGTTGGTAGGCAAAGTAGCCATAGTTGTGCAGGCTTCATGTGATCAACCAAGCTGGTTAAATCAGGTGGTGGTATTAAATTATAGTGATCAAAAAGCTGCGTATCGAATTTTTGAGCCAGATAGAGAAAAATTGACCGCAATTTTGGCTACACAGCCGGTCGTTCAAGATCCAACTTTGAAGTAATTTTGATTTGTGCGGCAAACTCATCAACGTGAGAAACTAAAATCATTGCACCCTGAAATTGGCTGAGTGCCTCGGCTATAACCGGCAAATGACGGAAGTTAATATGATTGGTGGGCTCATCCAAAATTAAAATACCTGGTTTTTGCAGGACTAACCTGGCAAAACAAACCAGCCCTTTTTGACCTTCGGATATACTGTGAATTTCAGAGTTAATTAGTTTGGAATTAAGTAAAAACCCAGATGCCACAGAACGCAGATACTCTTCAGTGCCAGTGCCATCACTGGCCATCATGGCTTCAAGAAGAGATTGGTGAACTGTGTGGCTGTAGTTGAGCGTAGAAAAATCTTGTCGATAATAGCCCACGCGTACGCCCCGTGTAATTTTAGCTCCCGGCGCTGTGCCAGTAGCCAGAGACTCAATCAATGTGGTTTTGCCAATGCCATTGGGACCGATGATTTGTAAATGATCATTTTTACCCAAGACTACGTGAGCGGGCTTAGTCACGCGCTGGTGCTCTTGCATGATAGTAAATTCATCAATTGTCATTAAAATCGGCGGCAAGTCTGCTTGCATGGGAATTTGAAAAGGACGAATGGCTCTGTCTTCTTTACGCACATCAACTTTTTCACTTTCGTAAAGCTCCACTTTTTCACGCATTTTCCGGGCCACCAACCTCATTTTTCCACCTTTGTGGGCAAAAAAGTTGATTTTTTCTTTATTTTCCTGAATTTCTTTGGCCATGCGGGCATTTTTGCTATTTTCTTTCTCAATTCTTTGTTTAATTTGCTCCACCACGTCGTAATAATTTCCTGCGTACTGCTCAACAACACGTGTGAACGCATCAAGGTACAAAACGCCGTCGGTGAACGTATTAAGAAAATCTGCATCATGAGAAATTACCAGT
>CAZSHY010000062.1:0-5463 GCA_964607125.1 uncultured Pseudomonadales bacterium
TGTGTACTGAATAATGGAGCTCTTGTTACTCAGCAGATCTGGAATGTCGACTGTCTCGCCGCGGACGATCTTGAGCATCACGCCGATCATACCAGCGCCCAAAACTATAGAAATCACCGAGGTCAGCAGTGAGAAAAGGGCACTCATGAGCGTGGGGTCGGTGCCCTCTGGTCCAAAAATCATCGCCTGCATGACATTCAGCAGAATCTGAACACCAAACGCAATGCCGCCCATCAGATAAATGGTGGACCAGTGCTGTTTAAGTATCTGCCAAGATTCGCCGATTAGTCCCGAGAAAGTGATGTTGTCCTGTGTTTGGTCAAGTGCCATATTAATTCTCCTAAATATATTGTACCCCAGCTTTGGTATAATGTCGCTTGTCAGCTACCCCAAGCCTGTGGGAATGCAGCACTCAGGAAGCGTCGCCTAGTGGCCGATGGCAGTGGTTTGCTAAATCACGACCCCAAAAGGGTCTCGTGGGTTCGAATCCCACCGCTTCCGCCAGACTGAACACCATTAAGTACTTTAACTATCTTATAGCTCTTTTTCCTTGTGAGATTCATTGTTTGATATTTCGTCATCGTCCTCAAGCTGGAACTGGAAACGATTTGTGAAAAATGTGCGAAAACCGATAAGTTGCTAGGGGCTGTTAAATATATCAAAACAGGTCTTTTACTATCTTTTGACTTTGAAGTGAGCTAAAAGCAAAAAGAACCCAGTTTGGGTTCTTTAGCACTGTTCAAATTATAAAAAAATGCTATAATGAGACCTAAATAATTTATAGGCATTTCTAAAAAATGAACAGATAGTTGTAGTTGAATAACAACATTCTGCATAATTTTCGAGGCGATGTCAACTATGTATTAAGGAGACATTATGCTGCTTCGAAAAAGTAGTCGATCTCAGGTTTCGCAGGAAAAAAACACCTCGAGGGCTGCTGCCAAAAAGATCCCACCCCTTGAGGTGATAAAGTTGTGGGCCAAGGCGGGAGCACGTTGTGAGTTTCCTGGATGTAACAAATATCTCTGGAGAGATGGTCTAACCAAATCCGAGGCAAATTTTGGTGAGAACGCACACGTTGTTGCTCGGAGCTTGGGTGGCCCACGTGGAGACAACAGCTTACCACTCTCCGAAAGGAACAAGGCCGAAAACCTAATACTCCTCTGTCTTGATCATCACACGCTTATTGATAGCAAAGAGCACCGAGCAGAGTATCCTGACGAGCTACTTTACCTCAATAAAAGAAATCATGAGGAACGCATCTTTTACTTTACTGGTCACAACGGTGTCAGAACTCATTTGGTGAGAGTCAAAGCAAAAATCGCAGGTGAGGCTGCTGTGGTTCCCGATCATCAGATTCGAAGCGCAGTTGTTCCTAAGTATCCGTGGAGTAACAACGGCACAGAAATTGACTTAACCAGTCTGCCAGATATTGAAGATCCAACATATTGGGAAATGGGTATGCGGTTGATTGATCAACACACCAAAGATCTGTATGCACCAGCGGTTGGCAGAGCACCGTATGAGCATATATCAGTTTTTGCACTGGGTTCGATACCACTGCTGGTGTATTTAGGCCAGAAACTTAGTAATAAGGTCGAAACAGAGTTGTTTCAAAGGCACCGGGATACCCAAGACTGGACGTGGAAGACCGATGGCGATGTTGTCGATTTTGAGACCCACTGTCTACAGGAAACCAACTCGGGTGATGTATCGCTCATACTTTCACTAAGCGGGAAAATTGCTCTCACAGACTTACCCGAAGATGTACGTGCTGGCCACACGGTGTATGAAATTAGTGTTTCTGGGCTCTCCCCAAACCCAACACTCTTCGGGCGTAGGGAGAGTCTTCTTAATTTTCAGACCCAATATCAAGCACTTCTCAGGGAACTGAAAAATAAGCATGGAAAGATCAACACTCTCTCACTGTTTCCAGCCATTCCGGCACCGGTGGCTATTGCCTGTGGTAGAGACTTGCTCAAAAAAATCGACCCATCACTCAAGGTATTTGATAACAATAAAAATAATGGAGGCTTCAGCTACGTGCTGACAGTTAATTAATATGGAACCAGAAGAATACTTAAAACAGATATTGAAAAACCACTCGATAGGCAACGACTCACCTGAGATGAAGAGGCTTCAGGAAACACATAAAGATGTCGAGTCTCTAATACGAGAAAAGTTTGCCGACTGCTCGCCCACCATTCGATACGGTGGCTCCAAGGTCAAAGGTACCATGATTATTGATGCATACGACCTAGATATTGTCAGCTATTTTCCACACGACGATACTTGTGCCGGTGAGACACTCAAAGACATATACGACAATGCCGTAAATGCTTTAGCTGTGCAGTACTACGTTGAGCCACGCAGATCAGCAATCAGAATAAGAAGCAAAGACTCAACTCACGAAGATTTTCACATTGATGTTGTACCGGGCCGCTTTACAGATGACACGAAGTCGGACACTTTTCTTTATCAGTCGGACGGAGAAAAAGAGCGGTTGAAGACGAATCTTGACGTCCACATTACGCATATTGGCGGTAGCGGACTTGTTGATGTCATCCAACTCGCCAAATTGTGGAAAGTGAGAAACAGCATTGATCTGAAAACTTTTGGTTTGGAGTTGCTAGTAATCAAGTACGCGACTAACAGCAAGAAAAACCACTTAGAGATTGGACTTGTTTCGTTTTGGGAGTATTTGCGTGACCACAGTGACAACATTACCATTGAAGACCCTGCTAATCCTGGCGGTAATGATCTCTCTGTCCTGTTGTCCGATAGCACCAAAGCACTTCTGAGTATGTTTGCAAAAAGTTCCCTAAATCTAGCTGAGGCGGGATCATGGGAGTCGATTTTTGGCCCAGCTGAGGTCATCGAAGAGGCTGAGAAAGCTGTCATCGTAGAGAGATTTGCACCTAGTTATTCAAACGTTCCTAAACCTTGGCTAGGAAGAAAATGAAAAGATGGCATGAGCTTAATCCAGGTGCTTTAGCTTCACTTACCGAACTTTTAAAGCAATCATACCCAGCTCTGCTGGTGTACGTGAAGGAGTCAATAGTATTTATTAGAGGTCCAATTGACCTAACGAAGGATGGTAAGCTTTTAGATTCGTTCACTCTTGAGATAGAGCTGCCAAAAAAATATCCTACTGGCGTTCCAATTGTTAGAGACATAACTGGTAGGCTTCCCAGGATCCCGGATCGACATGTTTACGTAGATGGCTCCTTATGTCTCTGCGTTCCAGACGAATATTGGCGCTTTTATACTGATAAATCAACTATTATCGATTTTATAAGGACGCTTGTAGAACCATTCTTGATGGCACAAATCTACTATGAGAAGACTGGCAAAATGCCTTTTGGTGAAAGAGCACATGGGTGGCGAGGAATTGTCCAATTTTATAGTGAAGTATTACAAACGACGGATGAAAAGGTAATTTTCCGTTTTCTTAGATATTTATGTGCACCACAGTTCAAAGGTAATTGGAGATGTCATTGTGGGTCGGGTTTAAGGCTTCGTAACTGTCACTACGGAGAAATACATGACATGCACCAGAAAGTACCATTTAAGACAGCTCGGCTCACATTATCGTATGCTCCAGCTGAGCTTTGGGCTTTAGCTTAAAATAAGACACTCCTTTTATAGTGTCCCAGCTGATGCAGCCGCAAGCCAGAGATCACTACGCGAGGCAGCAGCAGCAGCAACAACAACCAGACTAACTACAGTTGACCAGCCAGAGTAAGTTGTCATCTTCTAAAAGAATTTTCTCACCTCTACATGCTCATCGCACGCAGCAGCCTATTCATGGCTGAATCGTCTGCAGACTTCAGGCGCAGCTCGCTAGTGCCGTCCTCCAGCTCAACTTCGCTGTGGAATTGAACTGGGATGAAACCCAAGACCTTGCGCGTCTCAGTCATTTTAGTTTTGTAGACCACCCTGCCCTCAGCATTTGTCTCAACTCTCAGCTCTGATTCTGCCACATTGTTGCCCTCGCGAAGTGAGGCCAACTCCGTCATCCGCTCTAAAGCCTGGTCTGGCAAGTGCACAAGCAACTGCTCCTGACCAGAACTAGTGACAATCCTTACTTCATGAGTTTCTGGATCAACGGTGAACTCTGCCGATCTTAACTTGGCTTTGACCGAGCCCGCTTCGAGCTCAAATTCAGTCCGGCCATCGTCCTCAATCTTTGACTTAATCTCAACTTTATCTGTCCGCCGTTCTCGTTCTCGCTTAACTTCCACTAATCTGGCACTATCCTCTTGACCATCCGGACGGTCCCCGATCTCCTCCCGAATTTCATTTTCAACTTCGTTCTCAAATCGTTGATCAGCTGGCAACTCGATGTTCAAATCTTGGGCTTCAATCCGTTCCAACTTTTTCATGCCTTCAGCAGCGCGCCCAGCAGCTTCATCCCTATTTTCCAGCATGACCTCAGTTCCCCGGCTGTCTTGGCGAACTTTTAGCCGTTTATTTTCGCTAGCTCGCACATTTCTCAGCTCTTTGACTTGCTCAAGTTTTCTCTCATTGGCCCGTTTCGCTGATTCTCTGGTGTTCTCGGCTGCTTTTTTTTGTTCCTCAGCTTGTTTTTCGTCAGCAGATTCTTCGTTCTCTACTTCATCTTCACTCTCATCCTCTTTCTCATCTTCTTTTTCATTCTCCGACTTGTCCGAATCCGAGTCGTCACCCAGCACCTGGCCTTGTGAGATGCTGATGGAGCCATTGCTGTCAATCAAAATGGACAGGGCAGAAACTGGATAAGCAGTCAACAAAAAAACGATCAGGGATATAGTCAAAGCGCGGGCAGTTTTGTGCATATGCTTAAAGCATACCATAATTGCCACTTCACTCAAATCTCGTATAATCTACCCCATGTCTCCGTCTACCACCAACATCCTTCGCGGCATTGCCCTTCTCGGTGTAGTTGGCATTCACATACTCTCCAGCCTCTCGCCCTCGCCTTTTTACGCTCAGTCTGGCTGGCAATGGTTGGCTATCGGCCTCAACCAACTAGGTCGCATCAGCGTGCCACTCTTTGTTTTACTTTCCGGCTACGGCTTGGGCCAAAAATACGGGAAAGAATTAGGGTCGCTCAAGCAATTTTTTCAACGCCGTGTCTTCAAGCTCCTGCCAGAGTACCTACTTTGGAGCATAGTATTTATTGTAGTATTCTCCACTTTTGAAATCTGGCGCAGCTCTCAGGTTAATTTGCCACTAATTTGGCAATTAGTTTTGGGCAAGGCTGACTATCACCTCTACTTTGTACCCATGGTTTTTCAGCTGTACGCCCTCTACCCATTCTTGAGAAAAGCGCTCCGTCGCCAACCACTGTTTACTGTTCTCTTGGCGCTCTCGGTCCAACTGCTCTGGTACTGGCGGTTTAGCTACCACTACCAGCCAGTGGTGGAGCATCCGTTGTTTATCGGAGATGTTGAGCAGTATTTGTGGTTCCCCAACTGGATA
>CAZSHY010000063.1:0-5332 GCA_964607125.1 uncultured Pseudomonadales bacterium
GTCCGCCCACAAAATCATCCACGGACTGAAGACCTAGGCTAATTTTGGGGTCAAAAAGTGTTTTCTGAAGTTGAAATTGGTGCAGAATAAAACCCAAGCCCGACCGGCGCGTTTCACCAAAATCATTGGCGCCAACCACGTCCTGCCCAAAGATGAATAATGCTCGGGGAAAATAATAATTACAATCTAGTATCAGTTCTCGACTAGAGATGGTTTCGTCTTGCCACTGTTTATAAACGTCGTCTTTGGGTGTTTCTACGCCCGTAGGAATCATAACTAAAATCACGGTTTTGTCTTGGAAGCTATGAAGTTGGCTTCGCTGAACCTGAAATTCGTGTGAGTTTTTACTAATTCCAGAAAGAATCCAAATAATTTTGTATGCTCTAGTCAAATTTTCGGGGTTAATTTCTTTTGTAACAACAAACTGTTTGCTGGTGAACAAATCTTGTAGCTTGGAGGCGAGAGCGGGAAAGTTGCCCACTATTAAAACTAGGGGTTTTTCGTCGATGACTTGAGTAATTAAATCAGAAGACATACGTGGGCAGCGTTATATCCGCTCTACTTTGACCAAGGTGGGTCCATTGTAGGCTACAAAATGCCCATAAGTAAAGAAAAACGTAGTCTCTATCAATATTTAGCTTGCGCGAGCATCAAGAGCCTGATTTACCAACGCGTCAGCGGCGCTGTTTTGCTCCCTAGGTATGTGGGAGATGGTGTATGGCAGTGATAAAGACTTAAGTTGTTGCCAACAACGTTCTGCCCAAACAGCCATTCTAGGTTCTTTAATTTTCCAGTTTCGATTAAGTTGCTCTACTACAAGTTTGGAATCAAGAAAAAAACTGAGCTTGATAAAACCCTGCTTCTCAAGATCTGCATTATGCTGATTTAGCCAGGTGGAAGCTTGTAGAATCGCTTGATATTCAGCTTCATTATTAGTGGTGACACCCACATATTCTCCAGCTTGGTGAAGAATTGTTCCGTTTTCACTTTCAATGACTAAGCCAGTCGCTGCATGACCAGGATTTCCGCGCGAGCCACCGTCGGTAAATATTTTGACTATCATGATTGTTTAAATTGAATCGTGAGTCGGCGATCTCGACCAACGCCCGTTGAAATGCTCTCTAGTGCGGCAAATTCCTCATTTTCTCCAAGTGCCGTGTGAATAATGAATCTCTCATGAGCGGAAAAATATGTTCTGAAGGTGTGAGACTCCCCGGTTTCCAAGACGCGCTGCGCAACTACTTGAGTAGTTTCCTTGATCTTTTCCTCGCGCTTTTGTCTGTAGTCATTTACATTCAACATGATTCTAGGATCAGACTCTTCTTTTTGATAAATAATTCTTAACACGCGTTGAAGTGACTCTAGGGTTTCTCCGTGGTGGCCAATGAATAAACCAGAGTCTTCTTCTGGCACATTGAGTTGAACCAAAACTCTATCGTCTTCTTCTGTTAGCGAAATGGTGAAATCTGAGGTAGAGAGGCCGCAGTGTTCACAAAGTTGTGAAAGAAATGTGTCAATAGCTTGCATAAATACTCCTTATTTTAGGCCGTTTTGATGACCAGTTTTTTCAGGCGAGACCAATAGAGCGTAAGCCCACCCCAACCTGATACATAATACTGTTGAACGATACTGAAAAGGGTGGATATCACCCAATATAGTGCTAGTCCTGCTGGAAACCTTAGTGCAACCATACCCGTCATGAGAGGCATGATAAATAACATTTGCTTTTGCATTGATGATGCCATTTCGGCAAAATCTTCTTCTTTTTTGTTTTCTTCTTGAACCTTTTTACTCTTTGATTTATTTGGTACTAGGTCTGGAGTTTCTCCCCCGGGCACAATCATGACTGAGAGAATCAATTGAGTTGCGACTGATAAAACTGGAAGTACATAATGTGTGTCTGGTTTAGCTAGGTCCAACCAAAAGAAACTGGTGTTAATTACTTGGCCATTGATTTCAGGATTGCCTAAAAATTGGATTAAAACTTGATATAAACCAATCAATACGATGAGCTGAGCAATTTGAGGAATACAGCCCGCCAATGGATTAACGTTATATTTTTTATAAAGATCCATTTGCGCTTTTTGAAAAGCCTGAGCATCTTTACCGTGTTTTTGTTTAAGCTGCTTAATTTCTGGTTGAAGCGATTGAATCTTTTTAGTGGCTTTAAGAGAGGGGAGGGTTAGGGGTACTAAAACTGAGCGGATCAAAATTGTGAAGGTAATAATCGACCATCCCAGATTGCCAGTTAGTGTTTGCAACCAAAGTAAAATGAAAAGTAGTCCAGACGATAAATACTGCATAATTCAATAAAACTTGAGATGATAGTGTACCTCAGACATGCTTTACCAACAACCAGCTATTCTAAGCAGGGATTTGGGCAAACTTTTAATTCCCGATCGCTCCCACTCTCGCCAAAAATAAGTGCCACAACTCGGTTTGTGTTTGCAGTGTGAGACATACCCAAAGACAGTGTTTAAGAGGGAATATCTGGCTGCTCGGGCAAACTGATAGCTCCAAAAAAGTGTTTTGGGTACTAATCTCATAGAATTGATTTTAATAAGTGAAGAAATTCTTGTTTAAATTCATCAACCGAGAGAGTAGAAATTAAATGATGTGCGACAATCACACATGCTAATTTATTTGATTTAACAGTCTTTAATTCAGAATCAGATATTATTTCAGATAGCGCCTGAGTAATCATTCTTTTAATTTTTGCTCGTTTGGTGGCTAGGGGCACACCTTTCTTGGGCACGATTACAGCAAAGCGCATGTGATCAAGCATGGGAGTTTCCGCAGTAAAAACAGTAATAAATCTACTCGATTTACGACGGGCAGATTGAAAAAAATCTACTTCTGAACGGAGTAAAAACTTATACTCTCGAGGGAGCATTCGGCACTTTGCCTATTTTTTCTTACTGATGACACTCATTTTTGATCGACCCTTTGCGCGACGGCGCTTGAGGACGTTTCGACCACTAGGAGTGCTCATTCTCTTGAGGAAGCCATGCTTGCGCATGCGTTTTTTCTTCTTGGGGTTCCATGTGCGTTTTGTCATAAGGTTGGTAGTATACCACAGACTTCCTCAACTAACCATTGACTTTAAACGGCATAACCACGTACTGATAGTCTGCCATTTGATCAGTTTTAAACATAGCCGGTCTTAAGCTTTCAGTCATACCAAACCAAAGCGCTTCCCCAGATACTGCCTGGGTATACTCCAACACGTACCTGGCGTTAAATGCAATTTCCGCATCTTTTCCAGAGTAGGTAGAACTGGCTAATTCACCTTCATACATTCCAAGGGTGGCTGAAACCGCCCTGAGTATGACTTTATTTTCGGTAAATATTAAACGAATAATGTTGGATGACTCGCGGGCAAAAATTAAAGCGCGTTTAAGATTGTCTTCAAATTCTTGTTTGGATAAATTAGATTCGGTGGTAAATGCTGTGGGCAATATTTTTTGATAAGGAGGAAATTCTCCTTCAATAAGTCTGACAAATACTTCAACATTACCAACTGTAAACAGAATCTGCCGCAATTCTTGAGAAACGCATATTGAAACCTCTTGCGCCTCTACCAAAGATTGTATTTTTTGCAGTTCTTGCAGGGCTCTGGCGGGAATTAGTAACTCTGAAGAATTTTCTTCTGTATTTTCACCAGGCAGTGCTAAAACGGAAAGTCGGAAGCCATCAGTAGCTACAAAGGTAGTACTGGCTGGCTCAAATCTGCAATAAACAGCAGTTAAAACCGGCCTCGCCATGTCAGTAGAAGCACTAAATCCAACGTACTGATTAATTGACTGCAAGTGTTCTGCAGACAAGGTTAGCTTTGATCCAGATATGACTGGAAACTCTGGGTAGTCTTGAGGCGGCTGGCATTGAAGTGATGATTTAGTTTTATCAGATTGAATTATCAAAGTGCCGTCGTTATATTCCAGCGTGAGCTTACTAGCTGGTAAAGAGGAGATTATTTCTCTAAGTTGTTTGCCTGGAACCGTAAATATTACCGACTCAGTAGCCTGAACGGGAAGGGTGGTCTTGATTCCAAAATACAAGTCAGTAGCTGCGAGAGTGCAGGTTGTCTCAGTGATGGAAAAATAAATAGATGATAAAACTGGTAAAGCCGGTTTTGATGGTAATGCTTTTTGAACTATGCTTAGTGCTGCTTGTAGTGATGTTTGGAGAAGAGTTATCTTCATAGAATCTTTATTCTAATAATATAGATATATTAGTCGTAATAGTAGTAGAGCAAGCGCAAATCGGGGATAAGGGCACCGCTCGAATCTGGTAAAACGTGGTTGATTAGTTGTGGACTAATCGGTCTGCAGAATGTGAATTGTGAATGTGAAATAGTGTTGATAGAGGTGAATATGTTTTTAAGTTCTGCACAAAACATTAAAGATCTTCACATTAATGCACACAGTTTTTCAACGTTTTTCCTCATAGATATTCACATTTGTGGATATCTTTAATTTATACAACCGACAAAGTGGTTCTTAACGCCGATATATCCTGTTTTATTTCTTCATTGAGTAGTAATTCTTCCTCAATTTTATTAACCGCATGTAAGACACTGGTATGGTCGCGTCCGGAAAACCACTGACCAATTTCCACGAGCGGCAGAGAAAGATCTTTTTTCATCAGGTACATGGCGATATGACGAGCAGTAACCAAACTTTTAACTCTCCGTTTACCCTTGAGAGCGGTTTGTTTAATGTGATAATGGTTTGAAACAGTTTTAATTACGTCGGCAGGTTTAGCCTTGATATGAGGTCTTTTTACATCTACTTCACTCTTTAGAATTTCTTCGATAAGGTCGGTGGAAATAGTTCTATGCTTCAGCTCAACTTCCGAGCGGATGCTAGTAATGATGCCCTCAATTTTTCTAGCGCTCTCTACTCGAGAGGCAATGATTTTGGCTAGCTCAATTGGAATTTGTAAGCGGTTAGCTTTAGCTTTGACCAAGAAAATAGCGGTTCTAAGTTCAAATGAGGGTTGGCCAATATCAATCATTAAGCCAGCTTCGAATCTTGATCTTAATCTATCTTCCAAAAGGGGAATCTCGTGTGGCGGCCGGTCTGAGGTTAAAACTATTTGACTATTTTGTTTGGCCAAGGCGTTGAAGGTATGAAAAAATTCTTCCTGAATAGTGTTTTTGCCAGCCAGAAACTGGACATCATCGATTAAAAGAACATTGGCATTCCTATATTTTTGTTTGAATTGGGCAGCTTTTTTGGTTTGGATGGCGCTCACAATTTCATTCGTGAACTCCTCGCCAGTGCAATAAATAATGGTAGTGGCTGGATTTTGCTGCAAAATATTATTGGCA
>CAZSHY010000064.1:0-5212 GCA_964607125.1 uncultured Pseudomonadales bacterium
TTTGGTTGTGTCGATACAGAAAAAAGAACTCTACTACTTTTTTCAGAGTCAATTGCGGAGGAAGTTGCTAAAGAAGCGAGATCTAGTTCAACGTTCAAAACCAAAAAGTCACTCGCAAGCAACCTTAATCAGCGATACCTAAGGATTGTTTCAAGCATCAAAGCTCTAAAAGAACTGGCTGCAGACATCGCTAAGCAGAAGGAACAAGCTGCACCTTATATCGAGTTGTTTAACGCCGCCTTTATGAAACTAAACTTGACCATGTTCAGCGGAATGCCTGAAGAAAAAAGCAATCTAAGTATGCTTTCTGTTAAGCTTACATATGCCCTGTTATCAATACCTGGCAATTTTTTCTTCAAGGATGCTGACTCAGTAAAGAAAGAAATGGCGCGCAGGTTCTTTCCTGAGAGAATAAAGAGGGACAATCAACTTGAGGGCAGGGGTCCAGGTGCCCATCACGAAATTTTTCCCATTTCTCATGCACTAAGCACCGACTTTGACAACTTCTGCCAGGACAGGGACTTATTTGCGCAATTCTTATATGTAATGCCGCCAGAAGCAAATTCATATACAGACGTACCACAGATTCAGCGATGTATCAAAACTGCATTTTGCATTGACGGCATGATTAAACAGATGCAGGCCTATCGCGATATTCATACTCGCGATGTGTTTCAGCTGGAGGCTAACAATGGAGAGCCAATCACCAAAAAGAAGATTGTAATACAAGAAAAAGGCGCCTTTTTTTCTGCTGACATTGACTTGGAAAAGCCGCCATCTGTCATGCACTTGTTTAACATGTTAATGAGAATACATCAAGCTTCGTCCCATTCTGATGAACAAGATGGTTTGTACACTGCGGCACTCAAGCGCGCGCTTTATCAGATGAGCCCTAAGGACAGGCCTATTGAGTTGCAACAGATATTTGGCAAGCCTACAGAAAATGATGTAGCGTTGATGGTTAGCATGACTGAGAGCGACTCTCCTTCTCCGGAAGACGACAGCTTGATGCAAGAGTTGCTTAATCCAAAGTCACTAACTGGCGCTAGCGGTAATTCAGCCCCTGTACACCTGACTCTCCAGTTTACCAATGATCCAGACCACGGCTCAAGTCTGAGCAAAACTGCATTCACGTGTGCGCATGAACCCATCTATGGCAAGGACTCTGAAAGGATGGGCCAATATTTAATGCGTTACCTGCATCACGTCTCAAGAGGAGAGGTTGCGATATCTTCGACGGATAGTTTGGCAGTGAAACCAACAGCTTTACCCCTACCTAAAGAATCTGAACTGCCTGAATCGATAGCTTCTTGGCTAAGTGAGCACCGAGGTATGGGAGAACAATTACCGATTGTTCCCCCCGAGTTTGTGGCATCATTCAAGATTGACGCTCTGGGATATGCAGAGATTTCTAAAACGATAGGGCTCATGGTGGGCAATAATGCAGATTACTTGATTGTCCCAGATGAGAAAAATGAGGACGGTTTTGTAGTCAGGAAGAGAAAATACACCGAAGTTGGTGGCAAGATGGAACCAATGGAACCTAAGCAATTTGGTAGCGGAATTGACAATTTTATGGCTTTAGCTCAGTTACTAGCTGGAAGTCCAGACGGCTGGGTGTCACAAGTTTTAGCAGCTGATGATGATGAGAACCTACTTGTTAACCCAATAAGCATCAGAAGAGACGATGCACAGATGAAAGGATTAAGGGCAAGTTTGCGTGCGAAATTTGGCAACATGTTTGATCAAGAACAAGCTGGTAAAGACTGGAATAGTAAATCTGCCGCACTTGCAGATGTAGTGATAGAAGCTCGAAAAAAATACCCGCATGCTATCAAACTCCTTCTCTTGAGCCAACTTGCCCATAGAGTAGCACGTGGTGGCGAAACATTCATGATTTTTTCAGTGTTGCCCAGGTTTGGGTTGTTTGAAAAAGGTTTGGGGAAAATTTCAAAAAGAATATTAAGTATGGCTGAGGAAATGGTTTTCAACCAGTCGGCTGGCATGTCCTCGTGTTTGGCCAAAGGAAAAAAGAACGAAAAGGAATCAAAAGCGGTTGTGGAACTGGTTGAGACACAGAACAGATTTACAACTTTTCTAAAAAAACAAAAAACATATCAAAAAAGCTCAACCGCGGCTATTGATATGGCAGAGATGAGTGCAGACCAACTTTCAAATTATTACCAAGGTTTTTACTTTGTAACTGCCATGTCTGATAAATTCATGCCTCAGTCTAACCGAGATCTTGATGAGGCTGTAACACAGGCTTTGAAAAATCACTCTGGATTTTCCGGTGTAACCGGCATTTCTGACCAGTGGCGCGATGGTCAACCAGAGTGTAACATCACCCAAAAATATGCATTTGAACACCTAATTCCAGACATAGTCAGGGGATTCTCTACTAAAAAGATTTTTGATGCAGACCAAATAAAATTTCTCAAAAATGTCTGCCTAGAACTAGCTGTGGGTCGGAATCTGCCGAAAGACCAAAGTAAATTGGTGGCATTAGTTAACATACTAGTACAGAGTATTCAAGTTCGCAGCGGATTACCAGACTACTCTGCATCCAAACTCTTTGAGGAAATTACCGAGGAAGCAAATCAAGCTGCTCAAAAGAAAAGTCGCATCTTAGAAGGCACTATCATGATTATGACCAAACTGCTAGGTAACGCCACTCTAGAGGGGTTTGGTCAACCTGCCGATCAATTAGCCACACCCAAATCCCCCACCAGCGCCTGATGATCGCTCACTCCGCCCACAACTCGCATGTCGTCAACTCTGATTGGCCCAGTCGTGAGCATGTAGTCTACCACCAGTTTAAGTCCGGGCACCCGGTGCAAATTTGGATCAAGCGTCGTGTCCACTTGTGCCGGTAGCCAGTCTGTGAAACCTGCAGTAAGTAAGCCTTGGTATATTTCTCCACCCCTAGGTGCGTTGAAGTCTCCACACAACAACAAGCCTTGAGCAACAGGCGAAGCGCTGCCCTCACCTGCTGAACGTGCTTCCAGCTGCTGACGCAGCTGGCCGATTGCCAAAACCAACCCGGCAAGGTCGCGCCGTTGGTGCTCATCTGCCTGTCCCGCAGGACTCCAAGTAAAGTGGGTCGTGCAGACTGAGTATTTTTGACTTTGTTTAACAATTTGCACACAGAAAAGTGCGCGACACAAAGAGTTGGGTAAGTCAAAAACAGGCAAGTTTGCTGGGTTGCCAAAATAGTAAGAGCTCAGCGGATTGCCAACAAGCGTAGCAGCTGGGGAAATAAAAATTCCCAGACCAAAGCTACCGCGGGGATTGAATCCATAATTATTTTCCTGCTCCATTCTCACCAGGGGTAAAAAATGCCCCTGCATGCCGGTGGCGCGCTCAATCACCGCTACATCTGCCTGGTAAAGTTCTTGCAAGCAGGCGACATCAGGATGTTCGACCTGAAGAAAATTCAAAACTAGGTCCAAGTGCTTATCACCTTCAACATTTAATGAGCAAATTTTAACCGACATTGCTGCGCTCCATTTTATTCAACTTGATAACCCAAACTTTGTTTAAACAAATCTAAATGCGTGAGCGCCGTGCCGATGCCCCTGATCACTGCTGTCTCTGGATCCTCTACTACCGCTGCCGGAATTCCCATTTTTTGTGTCAAGTATGACTCGATGCCCTCAAGTTGAGCCAAGCCCCCCGCCAACAGAATTCCCTTGTCAATCACGTCCACCGTTAACTCAGGTTGGACGCGGGAAAGCAGCTTTTGCAGGAGTTGGGTGCATTCTGTCAGAACTTGCTCGACTGGCAACGCCAAATCTGCGGCTGTCACTTCCACTTCTTTGGGACTGCCAGTTTGAAAATCTTGACCAGTGATTAGCTGCGAAGTTTTGGTATCAGGGAAAGCTCGCGCTACCGTCACTAACAAGCGGCGCGCCGTCTGGAGCCCCACTCTCAAACCATGTTGTTTCTTGAGCGATTGTTGAATTTTGCCTAATATATACCGCCCGGCCTTGGCTGATGGCTCGGCAGCCACCAAGCTACCCAAAGAAATCACCACCCCTTCTATACTTGAGTGACCCATTTGCAGTAAAAAACTCCCAGAAGCATCAGCTATGGGTACGCCAGCGCCAATGGCAGCTGCCAGAGGCTGAGCAATGGTGAATGCTTCCTGCGCACCCAAGTTGTACAGGACTTTGGTGACTAACTCGCGTTCGGCCAAGGTGGCAGACGCCGGCACAGAAGCCATAATCGTTGTATTCAGCACTAACGCCGAAGGCGCTTTCTGTTGAAGCAGCACTCGCAGCAATGCCACTGCACTTTCCACATCATAGACCGCTCCATCTTGGAACGGGTACCTAACCTCAATTTGTTGCGCGACTCTGCCCGTCATGACTGCAGCTTCGTTGCCCACTGCTAGCACCCGCTGAGTTCGGCTATCAACTGCCAAACAACTGGCTTCGGCAAATAAAATCGGCTCGCGGCGCGCCTGGCCTCCGCTGACCCACATCCGAACAGATTCGGCGCCCAGATCGATGCCAATTTTTCGATGGAGTGAGGTGGCCAAGTCAGAAAGTATCGAACGTTTCATCAGTGGTAGTATACCGCAGATGCCAGTATACTATCTGTGAGATGAATTCATTTTTTACCAGACGAACTCTTTACACCCTGTTCTCGGTTTTGGTCGTAGTCCTGGGTACTCTGGTGGCTATTCGTTACGCCAAGGGTGGCTTCCACTTCACCAACGCTGGCTTACAGACAGAATCTGGGCTTTTAGCCGCCAATTCATTTCCTTCTGGCGCGCAAGTCTTCGTGGACGATCGGCTTGTAACTGCCACAGATGATACCTTGTACTTGGAACCAGGATCGTACAATGTGCGGATTGCCAAAGATGGGTATAGTTCTTGGCAAAAACAAGTAAGTTTGGAAAAAGAATTGGTAGTTCAGACCAATGCACAGCTTTTTCCCGTTGCCCCAAGTTTGACCAACCTCACATTCACGGGTCTAGAGAACCTATCGCCTTCTCCAGACGGTCAAAAGTTGCTCTACTACACAGCTTCAAACTCCGCCCAAAAGAAAAATGGTCTATACATACTTGAGTTGGTAGATAATCCACTTTCCATTCAAAAAGGTGCTCGTCAAATCGCAGAAGACTCAACTGCCTTCGACCTAGCTCATGCCAATTTTATTTGGTCACCAGACAGTAGCCAGGTGTTAATCATCGCTGCCAATCGTC
>CAZSHY010000065.1:0-827 GCA_964607125.1 uncultured Pseudomonadales bacterium
TGGTCACAGTCTGCAAGTAGTTTTTGGCATCTGCAGCCGAAATGCCCTTACCGACCATGTCGGCAATTACACCGTCAGGTCCAATCTTGGCCAACTTATCTATAGCCACAATGGCCTCATATGGCAAGCCTGTCATCAGCTCTCGGTCGTTGATCAGTACTTTGGCTTGAGGAAAACCAAGTTTTCGGTACACATCCAAGCCCAGTGCAATCACCTCGGCATCGGCCAGAGGAGAGGCCACGCCGAAGATGTCTGCATCACACTGGGTGAACTCGCGGTAGCGGCCCTTTTGAGGTTTTTCCGCGCGGTAGGCCGATTGAATTTGGTAGCGCTTGAAAGGCATGGGCAACTGTTGGTAATTTTGGGCGACGACTCGGCAGGTGGGCACGGTTTGGTCGTAGCGCAGGGCCACTTCCCGGTCACCGGAATCACGAAACTTGAAAAACAAGTTTTCATCTTCACCAATTTGGCCTTTGAATAGCTCCAGCGCCTCTAGCGTGGGCGTCTCGAGTGGGTCGTAGCCCCAGAGCTCGAAAACGGCGGCAATTTTAGCCTTGAGCCATTGGCGCTTACGCGCCTCCGCGGGTAAGAAGTCCCGGAAACCCTTGAGAGTTTGCGGCAGCTGTTTGGGTTTATCAGTCGACTGTTGAGGGCTAGTTTGTGCGGTGTTCATGATGACCTTTCTTGAGGGCGCAGTGACTGTTAGTGTATCACCCTTTTGAGTAATAGTAATTGTTTTTCCGGACGGTTGTACAACTGCGGAGCAGTTTGTGGCCAAGAAGAAAGCAAGCGAGCCAGAGCCGCATGCATTTTCCCAAACGAGCGTA
>CAZSHY010000065.1:855-2177 GCA_964607125.1 uncultured Pseudomonadales bacterium
TGCCGCAAGCGATGAGTCTGCCATTTGAATGAGTTCGGCACGTTCCCGGGAAGTCAGCTCCTGGTTTGGTCGCAAGCCGGGTTTGAGTCTGTACTGGATGCCCGAGAAAAGCACCCTGTCTGTTGTCATGTCAACCAGGATTGACCGAGGGAAATCAACGGAAATCATGTCGGCCTTTACATGAGCACGAACCACACCAGGAACTCCCGATGTGCTCATGGCCAGTTCACTGGCCCCAAGTGTTTCACTCGCTACGAATGCCGCCGCCAGAGTGCCATTAATGCACAGCTCATTTCCCATCATGCTAAATACTGCTTTTTTGCCGTCTTCAGCGAATGATAAAAATCCAACTTGTTCAACCAGTGCATTTGCAGTCATGATTTCTTGTGCAACTAACGGCTGAGTGTTTTGATCAACCCGCTCAGTCACTACGGCGGTAATTTGTCCTGCCGTATCAATATAAGTTATGTTCATAGTATGGTTACTTTCATGAGTTATGTACTTGGTAGGCTTGGGATTTTTTGAGAATTTAGGCACAAAAAATCCCGCCTTGGAAGCGGGATGTTGTTTGCTGTTTTTAAACGTTTTTTAGCACGAACAATCTTCACCGCCTCCTATGGGGGTGTGATGATGGGCGCTGATAGAGACGAGTTGTAGTTTCATAGTGCTGTCATTATATGTCCTATAGTCTGCTATTGTCAATGGTTGGGCGCAAAGTATGCTGGAGGACCTCGCCAAGCGTTCGGGCATCTGCTTGAACAAGCTGTTCGTACTGCATACAGCGATCAAAGTCATGTTTTTTAGCAGCGCCTTCCATCAATAAAATTTTATCAAAGAAGTTTGTTATTACATTTTCAGGGACAACGTTCAGTTTGTCTTGCAGCGGAGGGCGATTGATAAATTCTTCAAAAAATGTCTGCCAATCTTGTGCCACTAGCAGCCAATACTGCTTGAGCATCTGATTCGCAATTTCAGAAATGGACTCTATAAGATCCGTCGACTGGAAAGATAGCATCTCCTTTGTGCGGGGCATAACGCATGCGGCAGCATTTTCAATACTCCTTTTTAATGCAGTCATTGTTTCGCTGTTTCCCCCACTAAATGGCATGCTTGGAGCATACTCTTCCATGTAGGTTTCCAATGACGGGCCGATATGAAAAACAGCAGCAATTTTTTCCATATAACTCTGAAGTAACTGGCCTCTTTCGGTCGTAATGTAGCGCTCCCTACAATAAGAGATGTTGTTATCCATCACAGATAACTTGTTGAGAATGGATTCTATAGCGCCAAGTAACGCCTCTTTCTTTTTTTCTCTTGAAATG
>CAZSHY010000065.1:2187-4816 GCA_964607125.1 uncultured Pseudomonadales bacterium
CCTCAATTACTCTCCCAATCAAACCTGGTTTTTGCAAGTCACGCCAGTTCGTACTCTGCAATGTATGTACTTCTGCAGAGAGCGAAGGGGAACTCATTCTTGTAAAAACGGAGTTAGTAGTGAGTTTATAAAAGGCCGAGCTCTGATCGACATTCCGTGATAGAACTGCCATTGAAATAATATTTCTTTTGAGTAGTTCTCGCAGGGTTTTTACTACCTGTTCACACTCACGTTGCCACTGTTTGCACATGCCGCTTGGTGCAAAGTCACGTTGATTGAATTTACTCAGAACTGTTCTCGATACATCGGCGTCATGATGCGCGAGCCGATAGAGTTCTATAAGTTTCTCGTGGTCAATAGCTGGCAAAATAAATCCAAGATTGAAATCAACATATCCAACTTGATCAGTCAGCGGATCAAGCAGCACAGCAGACTTTTGAATATCATTCAAACAAGCACCCTTTTGATGCGTGGCAATTAGGGTCTCAATTACACAAATGGAGCCGGCTAATACGTCAATTGCGGAATCACTCAGTGACTGTCCTACTACTTTTTCAACAGCTACCGCCCCCTGGGGAGTTCCTCTGAAAGCACCAATAACGGCTCGACGTTTTTGTGCGATAGAACTTATATGAGCTTCTGTTGCTGTAACGACTGGTTGACCAGTCTTTATTACACGTTGATTCTCATGTGTTGCATACACCTTCATTTGTGAACCACTAGCAGAGATGAGCAAGCCATCACCAAATAATGAGCTGAGATCTTTGCCCGTAAAAATGGGCAGGCGTCGTCCTTGTGTCAATGCATCAAACTGTAAGAATACACGATGGAGCTTGGGGTATGACTGCAAAAAATCAAAACGACGGGGCGAGTCTGCGGTCAATGCGAGGGGAAGGTGGTGCTCGGTGTTTGTCACAAAACTTTTTATTTAAACGACGAAGTTATTGTCACTAATGATAGCACTTTTGGAGCCTCTTATCTCCACCCCCACGCTCACCCCATCCAGATGTATCGGTACATTGACGCTGCCGCCAATCGCGCTGCTATTGCCCAGTGCCAGATGCGCTGTTGCATAGGCCTTTTCCGCTTCAATTAAATCACCGTGAGGATTGGCGTTAGGATTGATGCCAATGCCAATCTCAGCCACATGGTAGGCATCAGGGCCGACCGCAGCCAACATAGCATCAAGCTGCTGTGCCGACTCTCGGCCAGTGATCGCGACTGCATAGCCGTCTTTGATATCAATTTTAATGGGAGCATCGAGCCCAGTTTTTTCAAAATCAGCCATCGAGCCGTCGACGACCCAAGTGCCGTTGGCCGTTCCATCCAAGGGTGCAAAAAATACCTCGCCTGCTGGCAAGTTACCGATCTCACCTGGTTCGACAAACCCGACGTCGGCCATGACATTATCCTGTCGGACTCCAACGCTAATATCAGTCCCGGCGGGTGAAGTAATGTGTAGGGTGGGGGACTGTTCGAGCGCGGTTTTCAGTTTTTGGCCAAGATCTTTTACGGGCTCATAGTCCATGTTTAGCGTGCGCCGCATCAGGTCAAGGTTAACGCCTGGCAAACTAAACCCGCGATTACTGCTGCGCATCACCGCTTTGCCGGCGGCAGTATGCGTGAGCGAAAAAATGGTATGGAGCAGGCAGATGTCTGCACTTTCGCACGCTGTTATCACTTCAGCGGGCGGTTCTTCACCAGACCGGGTCATTCCCTCGAGGACTAGCAACTCAATTTTGCCAACGTGGGGTAGGGTTTTGGCTGCTTCAAACCAGATAGCAGCTTCAGTTTCAACACAGCCAGCGTCAGTGACGATGAGAATTGACTCTCCTGATTTATAGCGTAAGTTAGTTTCAAAAATGCGTTTTCCCAAGACTAATTCCTCAGCACTCAACTCACGTAGCCTATCAGTAGCAGTCAGTTTTCTAGAGATTTTCATGAGCAAAGTATACCCTGCATGCTACAATCTGCCTATGTCATCTCTCAAACAGCTCCAGGCTAAAGCGCTCTCTGCCTGCGGTGAGTCGGTCGAATTGTTTGATAATCAACATTAGATCTGGATGAGCGCGCAGCAAAGTCTCCAGATTTGTTTCGCGGGGGCGATTGTTAGTTTCTAATATGGGCATTGCACCAATCTGTGAGCCGAGTGGCCAATTGTGTGGCAGTTGTTAAGCGACCAGCGGCGAATTCTTGAGGAAGCGATTCTATAAATCGAACAATTTCAGCATTTTTTCTTTTTATATTGACGTCTTTTACTAGGTTAGTCTTGGTATTGCCTTCCAATGATTTTCCAGTTGGAGCTAACTGACTAGCCATACTGCCAACTTTCTCCATAGCAGCTTCGTAGATTTTTTTCTGCACATCTTTTGCCAATTCAGCCAAAAACCCGTTCACATCTTCAGGTGTTGGTAGTAGTTCTTCGCTGACGTGTTCGCTAAGTCCATCTAGAATTCTCAAAAGTAACACTTGCTCAGCCTCCTTTACAATTTGAGTGGACAACTCATCTAAGAGCTTGTTAGCTCTCTCGTTTCTCATTAGCGTTATGGTGCTATGCAATAAGTTCCATATTTGTTGGTCATCTAATCCCTTGCTAACAATGGTTTTGTAACCAGGATCAGCCTTAATT
>CAZSHY010000065.1:4889-5182 GCA_964607125.1 uncultured Pseudomonadales bacterium
ATCGAATAAACTATCTGCATCTGTCCTTGAATCTAACAGCCTAGAAAAATCATCGAGGGAAGTGGGATTATTTTTTTCAATAATCATCCCTCTCAAAGTATCTGTGATTTGGGGAGTGAACTTCTCTAGTTTCTTCTCATCAGCTTGAATGCGACGCTGATCAATAGTGAACTTAGTATCTGAAACTTTGCTACTGATTTTATCAAAAATATTACTCACGCCAAACTCCTTTCAGAATTCTTGCATTCAACTACTTTCTCAGAACTGCTGGAAGTTAATTATACACACACTTG
>CAZSHY010000066.1:0-5013 GCA_964607125.1 uncultured Pseudomonadales bacterium
CTTCATGTTTAAGTTTGGTGCAATCCAGAGCCGTGTTTCTTTGGTAGGGTCTATCTAGAGATTTTAAGTAAGTATCGAGACTGCCGGGTTTAACTGCTCTTGAGTTGGGGTTAAGGTGACGTTCAATAGCACAGGCAAAGTCAAAATCAGACCATTTTTCTCCGCTTGTAGCATGGAATAAGCCAACTAATTTGCGACGGATGACCAGGTCAATAACTCGAGCAAAATCTTCAATAACTGTGGGACCAAAATAATGGTCGGTAAACTGAGGATATAAGTTACCAGCTTTTAGACCAGATATAATTTTATGAACAATATCCGGTCTGGCTTGGGAATCAAACCGGAATGGCTGGTCGATTCTTAGAATTGACCAATCAGTTGCCAGCTGCTGAACTACCAACTCCGCTTCGGCCTTGGTTTGCCCATACCATTCTATCGGTGACGTTGCATCTGCCTCTGTATACATGCCACTTTTATGGCCATCAAAGACATATGCAGTCGAGATGTGAATCAAGTGAATACCAGATTGGGCGCACGCCCGAGCTATGTTTCTGGTGCCGTTCACATTAACTAAATACGCAGAACCATTCTTGTCGCCATTTTGCTTCCAAGCCTCGGTCACATTGGTAAAAGCGGCAAAATGAACCAGAGCTTGAGCTTTGGTTGAATTACAGAGTTGCGAAACCTGTTGCTCGTTGGTGATATCAACTGGCGAAGTTGGGTGTGACAGATCTAGCTCAACAAACGAATATTTGGAGCTAAACATTTCAATAAACTTTGAACCAACTAGGCCTTTACCGCCCGTGACCATAATTGTTGGTTTGACTTGAGGGTCCGGCATAGGCTAGCCTTTGGTCAGTTCCCAAACTTGAGCGCCGAAAGTGTCCCAAGGTAGCCGATGTTCATCTGGCTCTGCTGCATTAAATTGGTTGGATGTGGCATAAAAAAGTATCATCGGGCGACCATATAAATTTCCCGCACCATGAGCCACGCCTGCGGGAATTCGAAGCAAGATGGGCTTACCCATACCTAAAGTTAAGCGCATATGTTGATCATAAGTGGGCGAGTCAGCTCTTAAATCATGTAAATTGACCAAAAGAGTGTCAGATGGAGGGACAAACCAGAGATCATCTTGCTTATAGTGAAGGTGAAAGGCTTTTATGGCACCGTTATAGATATATGACATGCTCATCTGCTTAACGGCAAAAGGTGTGGCCGTTGATTGGGCAAAGCCTGAGTCATCAAGTCTAATTAGTTCAGTAAAATGGCCACCATCATCAGCAAAGATGGGATAGTTGATCAGCTCAACACCTTCAATAGAGTTCTTTTTGGTATATTCCTGAGTGGTGACTGATTTTGCGAATTTGGGATCAATTGTCATGGGACTGCCTTCTATAGTTATTTATTACCTGCAAATCTGTATTTATTTTTGGGCTCCATAATTTAGTGTGAAAAAATCTGCTGCTGCTGTTTTGAGTGGCTGCCACCACTCTCGGTGATCTGTGTACCATTTGACGGTTTGGTGAATGCCTTCTTCAAGTGTCATTTGAGGTTGCCAACCGAGTGCGGTGCGAATGTGTGACCAATCAACACTGTATCGCCGGTCATGTCCCGCGCGATCTTTGACAAACTCGAGGGAGTTGTCATCAACACCCATTTCTTTACAGATCAGCTTGACTACCTCGAGGTTGGACACATCGTTAGTTAAGCCGCCGACCACATATGTTTGGTGAGTCAATTCAGATAGTAGTACAGCCTCTATGGCTCGACAGTGATCTACTACGTAAAGCCAGTCTCGAACATTGAGACCGTCACCATATACTGGCACTTTTTTATTTTCTAAAATATTTGTAATGGAGAGACCAAAGAGTTTTTCAGGAAATTGAAAAGGACCGTAGTTATTGGAGCAGTTAGTGATGGTGTAAGGCAAGCCGTATGTTTCCCCGTATGCTCTGACTAAGTGATCTGATCCAGCTTTGCTGGCAGAGTACGGGCTTCTGGGATCATAGGGCGTGTGCTCGTTAAATTGACTGGTGCTACCAATTTCGAGTGAACCAAAAACTTCATCTGTAGAAATATGATGAAATCTCTTAACATTTGCCTTAAGTGCCGCATCAAGTAGTACTTGGGTACCCAAAACATTTGTACTGAGAAAAAGTGACGGGTTGAGGATTGATCTGTCCACATGAGATTCGGCGGCAAAATGAACCACCATATCTACATCAGCCATGACTTGACTGACAAGTTGGCCATCAGTAATGGAACCATGTGCAAATGCATAGTTGGAAGAGTTCTCAATTTGTCTTAGATTTTCTAAATTACCAGCATAAGTTAGTGCATCTAGATTAATTATTTTATCTTGAGGATGCTGTTTTAGCCAGTAATGGATAAAATTGGAACCGATGAATCCTGCTCCCCCAGTAACAAGTAGTGTGCGTTGATTATTCATGTTCAGCCCATTCTTTACCAAGACTCAGAATTTTGCAAGTTGTCAGTTTCGTACGATAAATCTATCAGCCGCTGAGTTTCATCTCGACCGAGCATATCTCTGACTCGGACGTAGCGATCTTCAAGTCTGGCATATTTTTTTTGTTCATTGCTATACACCGTGTAGTAGTACCCCGATAAAAACATTAGGGCAACAGCCAAGAGCGTGATAGCCCTGAGGACTGTTTTCTGATTGATTGGAGCCTGAGCTGCCATAGTTCCTTAGCCTTCAATTATTCCACACCTAATTTTGTTTTAATTTCTTTAACAAAGCTATCTTGATTGGTAACAATGTAAACCCATTGACCATTATACGCTGCCCAACGCGAATCTGGGGGATGGGTGATTACACCTGCTGGTTCTTGAGGAAATATGGAGAGTGAGTGAGCATGAAGTTGTACACTCTCTTTAACTGGATAAAGTCGTTTGGCTACTGTAACTAATTCAGATAAAGGAAAAGTGGCTTGAAATTGGTCGTGATAGATACTTAGCAACTGACTAATGACCTTGGGATTGGTGATAACATCTCGTTGCCTAAGTGTTGACAAAAGGCTGGAAATTACGGCTTGTTGCCTAGAGGAACGAGCGTTATCAGTGCCAGTATCCCCGCTCGCGTGGCGACTCCTGATATACTCAAGGGCTGTTTCACCACTCATGTGCTGAACTCCTTGTTTAAACGAAACTGTTTTATAAAGCAAGTTGGGATCGTGGACCACCGTCACATCAACATCAGTCCGTGGGAATTTTTCATCAACGAAGGATTCTGTCACATCTACCTGAATGCCTCCGACAGCATCTATCACCTGAGCGACTGTTTCCATGGTCAGTACAATAGTCTTATCCAGTGAGACACCTGTTGTCTCAGATATAACTTCGGCTGGGAATCTAGTCGGCTCGGTAGGGTATCGATCTATTCCATAGGCATACAGCGCATTAATCTTAGTTACGTAGGCCTCACTCCATAAGTCTCTGGGTAGTGAAAGTAGGTTGATATTGCCAGTATTTAAGTGCAGAGCAACCAACATGAGACTGTCTGTCAGCGGTTGGCTACCAGGCCTAGATTTAAGTTCATCACTGCCTAGGATTAAAATTGTAAGCACGTTATCTGGCTGATAGGCAACATCTTGCCACCCCGCCTTAATTTGAGAAATAACATCTTTGGGCTCAAAACCGGCGCTGTTCAGCACCGTGTGCATAGTTCGATAAGCAAAGCCGGCTGCAACCGCTCCAGTCAGGATAAGCAAAATTGAAGCAATCAGAAGTGCCAGTGTGGAAGCTTTGAAAAACAATGGCCAGAATAAAGTGCTTTTGTCTGGTTGGAGATCGGGTTCGTGATTATCTGGCATTAAACATATCTTATCACTCAACGTCAAAGTACGGTACAATGAGGTGTATGCGAGATCATCTTGTTATGAAGCTAGTGGTGTTTGTCGCGGTTTTGGCAACCTCCTGGGCATTATTTACTACACAATTTTTTCCACTACATGATTATGTTCATGTAGCCAGAATTGTGCAGATGGCGAAATCATTAACTGAGGGTCAACTTCCGGTCAGATGGAGTGACCTGTTTGGCTATGGTTATGGTATGCCATTATTTGAGTTTTATGGACCATTGCCATATTACTTGGGGGCGGTGCTATATCTGTTCAATTTACCTCCCCTATTTGTACTCAGGGTATTGTTTGTAATTTGTTCTGCTCTAACAGCCGTCGGTGGATATTTATTGGGCAAACGGGTTTTCAACTCTAATCAAGTGGCTGCGCTCAGTGCATTGGCAATTACATTAGCTCCATACAGATCAGTCAACTTATACATCAGAGGAGCGGTCGGTGAATCATGGGGAATTATGGCATTGCCCTGGGTATTATGGGCAATTTCCGGATTGTGGAAGCAAAAGAAACACTCGCTCATCGCCCTAACTTTGTCCCTATCTGTATTATTTTTGAGTCATAACTTGGTAACTTTTATCGCGGCACCGTTTTTGGGATTATGGTTCATTGGCTATGGTTGGATTTCAACTCGTAGTTGGCAAGACTGGCGCAGAGCGTTTTTTCAAGCTTGCGCAGCGGTAGGATTGGCTGTTGGCTTGACTGCATTTTATTTATTCCCTGCATTTTTAGAAAAGGAAAATACTCAAGTAGCCCAACTGATTACTAATGGATATTTTGATTATCATTTACACTTTTTATATTTAAGGCAGTATTTAAATCCAGTTTGGGGTTATGGTGGTTCCGAGTGGGGTCCACAAGACAAAATCTCATTTTTCTTAGGTTGGGGTCAAATAGCAGGCTTAGTACTTGCGTTGAGTTTGATTGCTAAGACATTGATTAATAAATCAGTTTCTAAACATAAATCAATAATTCAACTTGTAATACTTTCTTTTGGTTTGGCCGGCGTGAGCTTGCTGATGGCCACATTTAAATTTCAATTTATTTGGGATGCAACGCCTTTGTTTACATTTGTCCAATTTCCCTGGAGATATGTTTCAATTGGCCTGGTATTCATAGGTTTAGCCGCCGCCAGTTC
>CAZSHY010000067.1:0-4993 GCA_964607125.1 uncultured Pseudomonadales bacterium
GTAATCAAGGACGAGACGGCCCAGTTGATCGTGGACTATGGTGATGATCGCAAAACCCAAGTCATTAAAGGCAAGGTCGGCGAGTTTAACGAGGAAGACTTGGTGCCCAACGAGCCCACCGTCATCACCCTCACTGAGAGCGGCTACGTCAAGCGTATGAACCCCAGCAGTCTCCGTGGTCAAGCCAGAGGAGGGAAGGGGAGTATCGGCGTCAAGATGAAGACCGAGGACATGGTCAAGTTTCTGATTTCCTGCCAAACCCACGACATGCTGTTCATGTTCACCAATCAAGGTCGAGTCTACCAACTTAAGACCTATGAAATTCCCGAGGCTAAGCGCCAGGCCAAAGGTACGGCCATTGTCAATCTAATTAGTTTACGACCTGACGAGCGAGTCCAGTCCATCATCACTCTGGACGAAAAAGCCGATGTTCATAAGTTTGTCACCCTGGCCACCAAAGATGGCTTAGTCAAGAAAACTGCGGTCAAGCTTTACAGCAACATTCGTCAGAACGGCATCATCGCCATTACCCTCAACGACGGTGACGAGCTGGTCTGGGGCAAACTCACCTCCGGCCAAGATGACCTGATGCTGATTACCCACGAGGGCAAGAGCATTCGCTTCAGTGAAGAAGAAGTTAAGGCTTCCAACCGAGACACTAAGGGCGTCAAGGGTATCACCCTGCGCAAAACTGACTATGTGATCGGCGTCGAAACTCTGTCGCCGACTGAAGACCTCTCACCAGAGCAGTCGCAGAAGCGTCACCTTTTGGTCGTAACCGAAAACGGCATGGGCAAGCGCACCGAGCTAGACCAATATCCCGTCCAAAAACGGGCAGGCATGGGCGTTAAGGTCTCTGAAGTCACTAAGCGCACGGGCATGGTCGCAGCGGCCCGCAAGGTGACCGAGGAACACCAAAATGTAGTCATCTCTACCAAAGAAGGTCAGACCATCAAGCTGCCATTAGACAAAGCCTCGCTGCCTATTTTGACTAGGCCAACTCAGGGGGTTATCCTCATGAGACCGAGCAAGGGCGACACAGTCGTGGCAGTAGCGCTGACGTTTGCAGGAGTTGAGGAGGAGGAGTGATGGAAGCATGGAATCGAATCAAAAATTCTTTACTCAATAAACCGTCAAGAGATGCTACTAACCTAGATAGTCAAATTGTTCTTTCCCCGTTGCCAGGTTTGCCTGAACCAGATGCCGCCACGTTAGATGAGATTTCAATTGATGATGGCTGGCGTCCCATTGATGGCGACTTGATTGAGATGAACAGTCAAGATGTTGTAAACATACAAACCAATACTCAAGAAATTAGGTGGCAAAACCAAGTGGTTGGTCGATATGAAATTCAGCAGTTAGTCATTCCAAATGGAGTCGCTGGCGAGGAAGTGTTTGCGGTATCACTGCAAGACGAGGGTTCTATGCTGCCCAGCTCGGCTATTTTTTTACCACCCACGCTTGACCAAAAACGATTGCGTGAATTATTTTATAAGGGAGCTATTCCTCAGCAACCGCCCGATGCTTCCGCAGCTCCGTTCGTTATCATCGATGAGAATGTAGATGGTTTGGACAATTTTCCAGCCGGGCACACTCGTGTAACTATACAGACGAATAAGCTGAAAATGGAAGTCACTGCTTTAAGGTCAGATAATCCCGAATCACCAAAAAGCGCTTACTTTCTCTGCAGATACTACGCTAAAGTTGAAGCGCAGATTTAAATTTTCTAAAGAAATTTGGTGGACCCAAGGGGATTCGAACCCCTGACCTTCTGCATGCCATGCAGACGCGCTAGCCAGCTGCGCTATGGGCCCTTGCTTTCAAGATCATTATTGTATCATGCACACTTACGTTTGTCTGCCAAATTCTCTCAGCACCTGCTAGACTTTACATGCTTGCTGTATACTAAGCGTGCCATTGACTACAAATGATTTAATAAAGATTATTGCAAATCCTTTTGATTCTTTTTTAATCTGTCAAAGTAGGCTTGGTTTTAGCAAATAAGTCAAAGTTATAGAGCCGAACCTACCAGATGTAGATCTGTCTACACATCCACTACACCTCAGTGATTTATATTGACATATCAATCTAAATTAGCGTAGGTCTATTTTAGCAGTCTAACAGTTATTCTGCTAATGACTTATAGTAACATTTTCTTGAGGTTGAGGTTTAGTAACAGCTGCTGAACACAACAGTTTGTAGTCAGAGCGACTACCAAATACAATCACATCTCGACACCGAGCTAAGTAACACAATTCGCCGCTAGTCCACATCGGAGTGATAGAGGTCGTGGACTTTTTTGAGTTGCGGCCGAGTGATGTGCGTGTAGATTTGGGTTGTAGCCACACTCTTATGACCCAACATTTCCTGAACGTCACGCAGGCTAGCGCCATTGCTCAAGAGATCTGTGGCAAAGCTATGTCTTATTCCATGAGGACTAATCTTGACTGGCAAATGTGCACTGCGTGCATACTTGTCTACAATCCGCTGAACACTGCGGGTAGTCAGGCGCATCTCTTCACCATCCGAGCTAGGGTCGGCTTGGTCGCGAGATAGACGAATAAAAACTGGTTGCCATCTATCGGTCCGAGAGTTGAGCCACCGCTCCAGCCACAGGACCGCATGCTCGCTGAGAAAAACTACCCGCGGGCGCCGGCCTTTACCAATCACGCCAAACTCGCGTGACTGTAAATCGATTTGATCGCGGTCCAATTTAACTAATTCACTCACGCGCAATCCGGTTGAAAACAAAACTTCTAAGAGCGCCTTATCTCTCAGCCCCGTTTTTGAAGACAAGCTAGGTTGACCCAGCAACCGTTCAACTTTTTCTTTATTCAAGAACTGCATATGGTGCGATTCACCTTTGGGCAAGTCAATTTTTTCTGGGTGCAAAACTACTTTGTCATTCTTAACTAACCACTTGAGCAGCGCCCGCAGGGCAATAATGTAGTAGCTCTGGGTTCGCTTGGACAGCGTCCGCGCTTGGTCATCACAGTATCTCGACAAGTAAACTCGGTAGCTACGGACAATATCCTGATCCAGTTCCTTGAGATCATGATAGCCCTGAGACTGAAACCACTCGGCAAACCGACGCAAGTACAGGCTGTAGTTGCGAATGGTCAGCAGACTCAAATTTCGCTCAACCTCAAGATGTTCTAGGAATGCAGTAATTGTGGGCAAGGGCAGGGTAGAGAGGGCCATATACACTCTTTATACCAGATTTGGACCAGACATGCACTTGATGTGGTAAGATATGGTTCTATGGAAAAACTCAATCAGGGACTTGTTTTAAGTATTCAACTAGCTGGACTTTTAGCTCAACATCTTCCAGATAGCGCTAACTCAGTGATGCTGAATTTGCTCAGCGGGCATCTGCCGCACCTTAAGCCAGATGAAATGCCAGAGTCAAGTGACTCTGCAGCGGCAACCGGACTCGGACTGATAGTTTTAGCTGGACTAGCTGCGCTGACTATCAGAATTGGCGCGTCCTTACTTCCTGGCGGACAACGGCGTAGAGATAAAGAGAAGTCCAACCGTGACGAGGAATAGCTGAGCATTTATCCCGATACTTCCGTCTTTTTCCAGATCTGAGACCACTAAAGCCCCAAAAACGGCTTTTTATTCTCTAGCTGAGTACTTAGCCGTCTAATTGAGCGCTCTAGCCCTGGGTTTAGCAGTTTTTGCTCAAATTTGCAGCCACCGATCGCGACCGGCCAAAAAAACCACCAAAAAACGTCCGACCAGGCTTAGGACAAGATTAATCAAAAAAGAGACAGGGGCCACCAGGGCACAGCTACCAGATTCATCAGACATAAATGGCAGATACACAAGCAACACGGCGGCAACAACAGGTACCAGCATGTGCACGGGATTTCCCAACCGCTCTCACAGTTTTTTGGTCTATGTCGTAAAAGTATTATTGTGCGACATGTAACCAATCTCTATTTCAGCACCGCGGGGGCAGAGTGACTACTCCTCTAAACGCGTCGATATCATTTATTAATTCAAGAACACGCACTGGTACATTAAGCCTGCTTTGCTTCCGTCTCTACGCCTGGTGGTCGGCCGATTAAGGCACCCCAACCGCTCTCTCGGGTAAAACCATAAATATGGCTTCGGGTTATTTACTTTTCTTCTGCTCCAGATGTAGCCAGATAATTTATTTTTGCATCCAGAGATATGATCTGGAGTAGTTACCACCCCACCAGGCAAGATAAGCACTTAATACAGTTTTACATTGTTTTACACGACATGAACTGTTTTCACGCTATTTAGCCTGGTATAGTCCTATAACTTAGATAGTTATCCACATTTAGTATATCAAACTATATCACTCTCCCCTTTGCCCAGGCTTGAATAGAATGACTTCCCCACTTCTCTGTTGTGAATTAAACCAATTTTCTAACGAGTCTTCTCTGCTGATTTTGAAAATATTTTTATAACTTTTATGCGTTTTCCGTAAAATTCTTGCCATACTAGCTCAGCACTGTGCTTTTTTATTAGCCAAGTATTGAAAACCTTTTGTTACACTCAAAACATTCTCAGTTGGTGGACAAAAACAACCCCCCTTCTCCCCTCGCCTGACAGTTTAAAAGGATTGATATATCAATCTAAATCTACTTCCAAGGAAAGACTAACCAAAACAGAAGAATCACAAATCCAGCCACCAGTGAGTACTCGGTACTGGTTCGTGAGAACAACCTACCCTTGAGCAAGTTGTGAAGGACTCCTAAGGCGATGTAGAGGAAAGACATGATGAAAAGTGCGTTATACCAGACGCTGGCCAGCTCAGCTAAAATTAGAGTTACTAAACCAGCCACAGTTCCTATTCTGACCGTTACCTCCTCCTCTAGTTTAACTGACCAGAGAGACATAAATACCAGAGGAAAATGCACGGCTGCCATGAGTAGAACAGTCCAGTAGAAAGGTAGGCGCAAGGAAAAAATAGTGTTGGAAAATAGTAGCGATGTCAGCAAGGTGAATAGTAGGCCGA
>CAZSHY010000068.1:0-1467 GCA_964607125.1 uncultured Pseudomonadales bacterium
TGGGAATAAACTTGAAGATATCCACTCTGATATAATACATTTCAGAGTGGAGTATCTAAATGTATAGTTTTCGCAAAGAACAACTTGAACCATCCTCAACTTATGGGCAGGATTTTATCGAAGCGTGTGTTGCAAATTGCATCTATGATATCGATTGGGAAAAAAATAATGCAGTTTGGAATAAAAAAAATTTCCGAAGCGTCCTATCCACAGTTAAAGAAGCTCTTGCTGGGTTTTTCATCTCCGACTTGGAGAATGGGGATGCGAAATTAGACCACGAATATTTGAGCGCTAAACTGCTCCAGATCAAGACCGATCCACTTAGCTATGTCAAAGTAATATGTCGCGAAAGTACATCGGTTGGGACAATTGGCTCATTTTTTGTTTTGAGTGGTGGCATCGACCAAGAGGAGGCAAATCTGATCATTGACCAAGCGCTAGCCCTCAATGGACATACTCGCTCAGAATTAAACTTGATGCTAGATCTCCCTAAGTTAGCGACTGCAGCCCACCAACTTATGAGCCCAACCTCAACTTTTGCTGAACAAACCGAATCGTTGGGCACATCTTTGAACTAACTAAACTAGATTTGTTTTTTTAACAAGTCCAAGTTGCAGCCCGCTCTCTCTTTTCAACATGAAAGCAAACCACAACCTCAAAATCTCAGCTCTAGGACTCTCGCTCTTCATATCATCGGTTTTCTCATTCAGTTTGATCATCTACGAGCAGGCGTTAATTAAACAGACTGTAATCGGCATGCTTTATGCCAGCTGCTTGATTCCGCTTACCTACACTTACCTAAATAAAATGACTAGAGAAAGTTTAAGCAGGCTGCTAACAACTTCCATACTCTCTTGGTTGGTGTTAAATGTGCTGCTATTGCTCACTTACTTTTCGTTCTGGCCACTTTTTAAGTACATTCACACCCACTTTGGAGTGAATGCTTTTTCCTGGGACGGCCATTTAATTCGACTCATCTACGCGACACCATCCTATTTATTTTCGGCAATTTTAATCTCACATCTTTTCGATCGCCAATTTGGGAAAATAAATATAAGTCGGCAGCTGGGATCTAACTGGCAGGCTTTGATCCTAATTTTGTGTTTGACCCTCGCCCTGATTTTCTACAGGTTGGTGGTTGGTGCCATCATGACCGGAGTACTATATTTGCTCAGTTAAGTACGACAATCGCCGCATTGAGAAGCGTGGCAAAACTCACCCACAAGAGATAAGGCAAAAGTAGATAAAACGCGAGCTTAGAAAGTGGGTAAAACTTGGCCATGGTCAGTACGATCAATGACCACATGCCTACAATCACGATTAGGCCAAGCTCAGGTGACTGCAAACCAAAGAAAATTGGCGTCCAAATCAAGTTCAAAGTTAGTTGGGCTATAAAGAATTGTCCAGCAAGTCTAATTTTCTTTTTCTGCCATCCTTGGATCCAGACTAGGTAAAAAGATACGCCCA
>CAZSHY010000068.1:1477-4990 GCA_964607125.1 uncultured Pseudomonadales bacterium
AGAGTAACGTCCAAACGGGTCCGAATATCCAGTTTGGTGGGGCAAACCCGGGCTTGTTTAAGTTTGCATACCAAGTTGGAATAGCCGAAATTGTAAATGGCGTCCCGAGCAAACCAACTAGCTCACAGGCAATCACCGAAGTTAGTAATTTGGGCAGGTTTTTCATTAACTTTAGTATGCGCTGATTTAGCGATTGTGGCAAATACTGAGCTGTGTCTATTGCTCACCAAACTTACCCCTGCATTTATTACCCAAATTTGATAGACTCTACAGAACTCACGCGCAGGCATGACCTTCCAACCCGGCACCATGGGGAGATGCTTTTGGCATGCTCGTAGATCAATTCGGGGTTCGCTGGATGGTCAACATTCTGGCCAAAAAAGCATAGACAAATATGACCAAAACTTCAATTTCCGGCGGAGTTGTGCACGAGTTGCCGGCTGACTTGCGTCAAATCTTGACCGAGGACGGGGCTGCCCTGTTAGCTTGGGAGAGTCTGACTCCGCTGGCGCGCAATGAGTGGATTTGTTGGACCATCTCAGTCAAAAAAGCGGAAACTCGGCTTGAACATCTTGCCCGGGTGCGCTCAGAACTTAAAGAGGGCGTGCGTCGGCCATGCTGTTGGCTGGGGTGTATTCACCGGACAGATAAGGCTATCAGCCCATCGGTCCAAGGCATCCTTAGCCGGCGCGGAACTAAAAAATCCTAGCGCCACGAAAAATTAGAAATAATAAGCAGAGACGTGGACGGGTGAATTAATAGCGGTTGGGTGCATCAATGCGGCTTCCCGATCTGGATGATAAATGGTATCATGCCCAGATGAAAGCCTTCTACCAGTTTTTAGCCAATACCATTATCGCTTCAGTCACAAACTCGACCGTGTGGTTCTCCTTAGTTTTTTATACTTACCTCCAAACCCGGGCGGTCTTGGCCACGTCACTTCTTTCTGGAATATATCTAGCCGCGGTGGCCATCACCGGTTTGTGGTTTGGTAGTCTGATTGACCATCACCGCAAAAAACAAGTCATGCTGGTGGGTAGCTGCGTGTCGATGGTACTCTACGTCATCGGCTTGGCAATTTATCTTTTGGTTGACCCAACAGTCTTTGCCCAGATAAACAGTCTCTGGCTGTGGATATTTGCCTCGGTGCTTTTGAGTGGGGTCGTAGTCAGTTCGATCAGAAATATTGCCCTACCCACTGTGGTCACCCTGATGGTGCCTGAGGATGGACGCGACAAGGCAAACGGACTGGCCGGCACCGCCAATGGCATAGCCTTTTTGGTCACCTCAGTTATCAGCGGTATCTTGGTTGGTCACTCAGGCATGCTCTGGGTATTGATTTTGGCGGTTATCTCGACTGGAGTGACATTATCCCATCTGCTGAGCCTCAATATAACGGAAACCAAGATTCAGCATGTGCCCGGAGCGACCCATCTATCCAAGCTCGATCTGGCAGGTACGCTCAAAGCCATTGGTGCTGTGCCAGGTTTATTGGCGCTGATCTTTTTTACCATGTTTAACAATTTCCTGGGTGGTGTATACATGGCCCTGATGGATGCCTATGGTTTGTCTCTCGTCTCAGTGCAAACTTGGGGTTGGTTGTGGGGCGGTTTGAGCTGCGCATTTATCATTGGTGGTGCGATTATCGCAAAATTTGGTTTGGGTAAGAATCCGCTCCGCTCAATGTTCTTGGCCAACCTAGTAATCTGGTCGGTTAGCAGTGTTTTTACCATTTACCCCTCGATTATTTTATTGGGCGTGGGCATGTTCATTTACCTGGCAGTTGTGCCGTTTATCCAGGCTGCCGAGTTTACGATCATTCAAAAGGTCGTTCCGGTCGACCGTCAAGGCAGAGTCTTTGGCTTTGCCCAGAGTGTCGAGCAAGCCGCTTCACCGCTGACAGCATTTGCCATTGGCCCATTGGCTCAGTTTGTGTTCATACCTTTCATGACTACCGGCGCCGGGGTGGATTTAATTGGCGGCTGGTTTGGTACAGGCGCGGATCGAGGCATTGCTTTGGTCTTTACCTTGGCAGGCATGATTGGCTTGTGCACGACCATCTGGGCGATGAAATCAAAATACTATACACTCTTATCTAAGCACTACTCTAAGTAAGTATGAACACAGCCGCCGACGTTAACGCTTATATCTCAAGCTTTCCCGCCCCAGTTCAGGAATTGCTCCAACAGGTTCGGCAAACTATTCGAGCAATCATGCCTGAGGCAGAAGAAACCATGCGCTATGGCCTGCCGACCTTTCGCATCAACAATAAAAACGTGATTCACTTTGGCGCTTTCAAGCAGCATCTGGGCATATATCCCACGCCGAGCGTCATCGACGATTTGGCCGAGGACCTCGCGCCATTTGTGCACGCCAAGGGATCGATTGTCTTTCCCTACTCACAACCTTTTCCCTTCCCGTTGCTCAAAAAGATAGCAACTCACCGATTGCAGCAGGTGCAGTTGGGTCAATAACTTGCTCAACCAGCCCTGCCAGCCACTCCCACTTCAATCCAGAGATGGCAACCTGTCTCCGACTCCATTATACTGATCTACATGACTAATCCTGCCCAGACCGAGACATTTAAAGACTTGAGTGGGTTGTTTGCTCCCGCGAGTGTGGCTATAGTCGGCGCCTCAACTGATGACAAGAAGTTGGGCAACATTGTGTTGCGCAACATCATTGACTCTGGTTACACGGGCGAGCTCTTTCCTGTCAACCCGAATGCGCAAGCTGTTCGCGGCATTTCGTGTTTCGCTGAGTACCAAGACCTGCCGGGTGTGCCAGACTTGGCTATCGTGGCCATTCCCGCGCAGAAGGTGCTGCAGGCTACAGAAGAAATCGCACGCAAGGGTACCAAAAACATTTTGATTTTCACTGCCGGATTTAAAGAGAGCGGCGCCGAAGGCGCCGAGCTGGAGCTGGCGTTGCAAAAAATTGCCCGCGAACACGATCTGATAATTCTCGGGCCAAATTGCCTGGGTTTTGTCAGCACCGCCGCCCCGATTAACGCCACGTTCGGCCAGTTGGTTAAACACACTGGCGCGCTCCGCTTCATCACTCAGTCCGGGGCCATCGCCACCAGCATTTTTGACTGGTCAGATCACACGACAGTAGGTTTCACTGATTTCATTACCTTGGGCAACAAGGCCGTTCTGCACGAGTCTGATATTCTCGAATACTGGCTGCACACTGATGAAGCGGCAGGAATTGATTCGTCAGTGGCCAAGTCAAAATCTTTGTCTCAGCTGTCCTCAAACTACCACCCACTAGGTATGTACTTGGAATCAATTGAGGATGGCGCTCGATTTGTCTCTGCTGTTCATCAGATGTCGCTCCAAAATCCAGTTTTTGTACTCAAGCCGGGCAAGTCAGCCGCAGCAGTCGCAGCCATGCAGTCGCACACGGGCGCTTTGGCGGGCGATGATCAAGTTTTTTCGGCCGCTCTGCGCAAGGCAGGTGCCATTAGGTGTGCTGAGTTGGAGGACATGTTTGATCTCTCAAGAGCCTTTG
>CAZSHY010000069.1:0-4959 GCA_964607125.1 uncultured Pseudomonadales bacterium
GACTTGCCAATTCCACCGGGTCAGTGGGAATGTCAATCATGTAGAAACTTTCCAAAATTGCACCGTGATAATCACTCATCTTTTATTCCTCATATACTGGATAGCCAACATTGTAAATCCTGCCATGCAAAACAGGGTGGAGATAATAAGTGATTCCTTCATGCTTAAGCTTGCATTCATTAAGTTCCTTTATTTTGCGCTCGCCCACGATAGAGATATCTATCTGGGCATGAGTGATGCGCTGAGCGGCTAAAACCCTGGCGGCAGTAGCTCTCAGCTGCTTGCGATTGATTGGATATCTAGACCCAACAAATAAATTAATTTGAATCATAATTGTGCTTTAAGTGCGCTGTGTACAGCTAAAAGACGTCTTTCCACGGTTTGCTGAATTTTTGTCAGTAATGAAGGTGAAAATACGCCGATCTGATCAAGTAACGACTCATCATTATACCGCGTCGACGCAAGCTTAAGCACATCAAGAAGTGAGGCGGGATCAAGCGAATCAGCCAAAGTGTTCAAGACAGCGAAATCAAGAATAGAACATATAGTGGTGAATCCTTGACTTGCTTCATGATCTGGCAAAAGCTCCATCACTTGGCTCAAAACGTCCGGTTGAATAAAACAACTATAAAACATGTTAGCTTGCTTAATCCATGTAGTCGGCGCGTGCATCATGCACCTCCCTGAAGATTAATTGGCCCGAGCGGGATTAAGTCGAGTTGATCATCGACAAACATAACGCAGGCTTTGCCAAGAGCGGTGGGACTCCAAAATAGACCTTCTCGAATTAATTCCGGCGATCCACCGAATTGATACTGCAGGTGGCTGGTAGCTTTATTATCGGCCACACAAGCGACTACAGCGCGAGCGTCAAATGGATTAATCACAATAACTTTTCGATATTTAAACCACTGGCTAGTGACTTGTGTTTGGGTTTGCCACTCTGGCATGGTTGAAATTGGAAGTGAAACAAAATACCTTTCACGCAGCTCATCTTGTGCTGAAAGTGAACTGTCAGACATGAACCAACCGTAAATACCTCGATGATGAGCCAGGCCGGCTTCTACGTATCTTTCATGCATCGGCAGTGAGTCTGTGGGAAATCGTCTCAGGTGTGGCAACGACTCGATTGTGCCTGTATGAAAAGTCAGGCTATGATCTTCAAGTGAGCCAGAAACAGTAAAACCAAGTAACTCAGTCAGCTGCTGTTCAAGATAAAGTAATGAACTGGCTTCAATTTGTCCAGGAGTAAGCAGGAGCGTGGCGCGCAATTTATCTAACACTGCGGCGCGTTCCTCAGCAGAAATGTTTTCAGCTAGTTTTCTTGTCTCTGAGGGGCTTGCCTGACGTACGTCTTGGGCGATTTGTGCGTCTAAGGCAGCAGGACTTGGTGAAGCAGCGCCGGCTGATTCAGGCAACGATCGATGCTTCCATGATAGAAATGGCACAGATTGTTGATCCAAAAATGTATTTATTTCTGGATGCTCAATTTTAAATTCACGTTCAGCTTGATCAAGCAGAGCATTAAGTTGTCGAAGTTTTTTTGATGGTTTGGGTTGCTGGGCAGGCATATTTAATTGTTGTTTACGTGGGTATAAGCAATAGAGATTGATTGAGACGTTCAATTATGGTTGCTTGATCAATGACAGCCATAGTTTCAAAGAGAGGCGGGGTTTTATCCTCTCCAGTTACAGCCACACGAATCAACATAAAAAATTGTGACTTTTTCCAGAGTTGCTCTTCTTGAAGGGTTCGGCAAGCAGTTTCAATATTTGGCACAGTCCAGGCAGAGAGTTGGGACAGTCTGTCTCTGAGCAGCTTGAGCTGGGTGGTCACCAAAGTCGGCTCAGCTTTTTTTAGCAATAGCTCTAAACTTGGTTTAGCTGGTCTGTAAAAAAAGTAGGTTAATCCTTCAAAGTCAGCCAGAGTGGTTAAGCGCTCGCGTACTAAGGACAAGACCTGACTAGATTTTTCCTGAGGAAAGTCAGCAGGAATAAATGGAGTTAGTCTCTGCCAAAGTTCTGTTTCAGGCAGTTGCCTAATATAAACTCCGTTGAGCCAGTCGAGTTTTTGTAAGTCAAACACCACAGATTTAGCACTTAAATCGCGCGGGTCAAACTCGGCAATATATTCACTGAGGGTGAGAATTTCGCGTTGATCCTGCGGAGTCCAACCTAGGATCATAAAAAAATTGAGCATGGCCTCAGGCAGGTAGCCACGATCCAGAAAAGACTGGGCTGAAACATCGCCTTTGCGTTTGCTCATTTTGCCTTGGCCATCAGGATTCAAAAATACAGGAATGTGCGCATAAACTGGCTTTGGCCAATTAAAAGCATCGTACAACAATATGTGCTTGGGAGTAGAACTTATCCATTCTTCACCGCGCATAATATGGGTAATTTCCATCTCATGATCATCAACTACCACCGCCAAATGATAGGTGGGAAATCCGTCAGATTTAAGCAAAACTTGGTCGTTGACGGAGTTGGAAGGTATGGTGATTTCACCCCTAATCCAATCTGTAAAAGTAATCAGTTGATCATCGGGAACCTTAAGTCTGATCACAGATTCTGCGCCAGTGGCCAATTTAGCTTGAACTTCCTCAGCTGTCAGATTCCGACAGTGTCGATCATACATGGGTGGCAACTTCTGCGCCTTAAGTTGATCATTGACCGCTGTTAAGCGTTCCTCGGAGCAAAAACAATAGTATGCTTTATCTGCTTTGACCAGATTTTCAGCGGCTTGTTTGTAGGTATCTAAGCGCTCGGATTGCAGGTAGGGGGAGTGAGGCCCGCCAACACCGGGACCCTCATCCCAATCTAGTCCATAGGCTTTGATCACCGACTGTATTCGCTGAACAGCGCCAGGAACCTCTCTGACTTTGTCAGTGTCTTCGATTCTGAGAATGAAAGATCCACTATGCTTTCTAGCAAAAGCATAATTTTTTAAAAGTGTAGCCAAGCTGCCCACGTGCATCTCGCCAGTTGGACTGGGAGCCATTCTAGTTCTGACAACTTGAGTATCATTTGCTGCAATCATGGTGCAATTATATGCTATTTTTGAATATACTGCGGGTCAACTGCTGGTATATATCCAAGAAAGTTTTCATCGCCTTCGAAGACATAGATTGGTTGCAAAAATGATTGCTCCTCGAAATCATCGTAGTAACCCATGGTAATACTTCTAATTACAGCCTTTCCCGACGCCGGTGGTTGGAGTACAAAACCTTGTCCACCTTGAAGAAGTTGCCAGGCGGACTGAGCGGATCGAATGGGGTAGGTGTGAACCTGAGTGTAGTCAAGAGTGTTGTAATTGTATTTAAGTTGCACAATTGAGTCTTTGTCAGTCAAGTTGGCTGCCAAAATTGCGCTAATAATTCCCGTATATCCCTCTGGGGTGTACATTCTAAATTGGTTATCAATGGGGTTGCGATTAATATCTACTTGAATGTAGTCTGCATCAGACTCAGAAACAGCGGTCGCGAGTTCACCGCCAAGTGATTTGAGATAAACAATTTCTCCAGCAACCGTTGCCACATCTCGGGGCAGTAAATCTGTCAAACTCAAGAAAGATTTAACTTTGGTGACTGCCTCGTAGCCGCTTGGTAGGCTCGCGTTTACCACTAATTCCGGTCTAGATAAAAAGTTGGTGGTGAAGTCAAAATGGTAGGTGTTGATGTTTAAATCAAGGGTAGATAATAGAGGTTGGGTTCTGGTCCAACGATACATGTCAGTGCCCAGTGCCTCTGGTGCAAACACAAAGCCGTAGGTGGCAGCAAATGCTTTTGCTCGTTCATCTGCCAATAAACTTGGCGCTGAGCGGAGCATGAGTAATACTTTAGCCCGATCTCCAAAAACAGGAGCCTTACCAGTTGGTGTTTCCAATGTGTATGAGGTAACACTACTAGCAGAGTTATTATCAGGAAATCTCAGAGGAGGAAGTATGCCAAAGCCGACGGTTGGTGGGGGTGGTGGAGGTGGGTGCGTAGCTTTCCAGTAGGCTACCATCGAGGTGATGGTGGTCCGGCCAACAATTAGCACCAGCAGAGAAATCAAGCCATATCTAACCACTAGTCTACCAACGTGAGTCACGCTGGTGAGCGTGGGTCCAGCAGATGTGGTAGTAGTTCTGGTAACTGACATGGTGTTCATAGTATAGACAAGACCAAGTATAATGTCACTAGTTCTATGCGCATCACTGTTTTAACCTTATTTCCAGATTATTTTTTAAGTCCATTGCAATCATCAATCTTGGCTCGTGCCCAGGCCAAGGGGCTGGTAGAGGTGAAAATTGTTAATATTAGGGACTACGCCGTTGATAAACATCAGGTCACTGATGACCGACCTTATGGCGGTGGACCAGGTATGGTCATGTTAGTTGAACCAATTGATCGGGCGCTCATCGCTATTTTAGACGCGTCTCCAAGCTCAGCTGGTAAAACTACCCAGAGAAAAATTATACTCACATCGGCCAAAGGCCGGGCTTTTGATCAAAAGGTAGCTCGGGCTTACTCTCAGCTTGATGAATTAGTCATTATATGTGGACACTACGAAGGTGTTGACGAACGTGTGGCAGATTATTTGATAGATGAAGAAATCAGAATTGGCGACTATGTGCTTACCGGCGGGGAGCCAGCGGCAAGTGTAATTCTAGATGCAACGGTCAGATTGCTGGCTGGGGTTCTGGGCAACGACCAAAGCACAGCTGATGAGTCACACACGCAACCAGGAGTGCTTGGGTTTCCCCAGTACTCTCAGCCGAGAGAATATAAAGGTTGGACAGTACCTAGCGAACTACTCACGGGTAATCATAGTAAAATCGCCGCTTGGCGCGCGAGCCACAAGCAGGTTATTCAACCTGAACCTGAGACAGCGCCTGAGCAATAGTTAAAGGCGAAAAATCAACTTCATGTTTAAGTTTGGTGCAATCCAGAGCCGTGTTTCTTTGGTAGGGTCTATC
>CAZSHY010000070.1:0-4910 GCA_964607125.1 uncultured Pseudomonadales bacterium
CCAGTTGGCCTTTTTTTGCGCTATTGAATTGGCTGTATTGAGTAATTTTTTAATTAATAATGTTTGGACTTTTGCCGACAAAAAAATAACTACCAGCGCCTTGCCCGGCAAGTTCCTTCAATTTAATTTGGCCAGCGGAGGATCAATTGCAATTCAACAAGTTGTAGCCATAATTGGCGAGCTAGCTTTTGGCATAGTGCCGTTGTTTATGCTGCCAGTGGTGCGGATTTGGATCAGTACTGGCACTCTTATGGCTGTGGTGGGCATTTTAATTGGCATGTTTTGGAACTTTTTTGCATACAACCGCTTCGTTTGGAAGCAGGCAAGTACAACCTAGGTAACTATGGTCTCAATTCCGGAAATTTCCCGGCATATTACCGCGCCATCACTTAAAATCGCGGCACTAAGCTTGATTATTTTCATAGCTTTCTTTCTCCGATTCTGGAATCTTTCAGAAAATGTCATGTTTCAAGGTGACCAGGGTCGGGACGCGCTAGTGGTTGCTAGAATTTTTCGGGAACAAGACTTGGTTTTCATCGGTCCCGTGATGAGTGTGGGCAATATGTACTTGGGCCCACTCTATTATTATTTCATGCTGCCGTTTCTTTATTTGACGTACCCCAGCCCACTGGGTCCCGCATACGCAGTCGCAGGTTTGGGCGTGCTGACCGTTTGGCTGATTTACCACTGGGGCCGCAAGTTGATTGGAGAATCTGCTGCCATGTTGGCTTCACTCCTATATGCACTTAGTAGCGCTTATGTTATTACCACCAGATTCAGTTGGAATCCAAATCCCGAACCGCTCTTGGGTATTTGCATGATGTATTGTATTTACCAAGCTAGACAAAAACGTTTTTGGTATTGGACAGGAGCATTCGCCAGCTTTGCTGTTTTAATTCAACTGCACTACGTAAGCTTACTGAGTGGGGCAGCATTAGGCATTTTTTGGTTGATCCAACTTAAACAAATACTGCAGTTAAACGCAAAACAAAGATTTGCGCAGCTTAAACAGATTGGTATAGCAACGGCTGCTGGGTTGATGATTATCTTGCTAACCCTCTTGCCGCTGTTGGCTTTTGACTATACACATAACTGGCTGAACGCTAAAGCATTCTGGTCTTTAACTACAGATGGTGATAATTTTGCTCAAAATACATCGCGGCCGCCATTGCTTAAGTTGGCCAAAATTGTCAACGAAACCCATGGTCGTAGTATGCACTTATTTTTTGAAATGACGGTGGGCAAGCACAGAACTTTAAACACGGCGATGGTGGCGCTGTTAGCACTTGGGTTGGTGAAAATACTGTGGATGAAGCAAAAGCAGCGTTCTAACTCATGGGCAGATTTAGATCCAGTTATACCGATGGTTTTTTGTCTGGTAGGAATTCTAGGATTAAGCGTTTATCAGCACTCTGTATTTGATCACTACTTGGGTTTTCTTTACCCAGCAGCTACCTTATGCGTAGCACTTGTTTTGACACATCTTTATAGATCAAACTTAGTCGGTAAAATGTTAGTAATTGGTTACCTAGGCTTGTTTGTATCTCACAACTGGTTGCGCTATCCACTCACGGCTGGCTCTAACCGATTACAAGACTTGGAATTTATTTCCCGGTCAATAGCTGCCAGAGTAGAACCTGGCGAAAAATATAATATTGTCCTTCTATCAGAAACGGGAGATATCGATGCCATGAAGTATCGCTACTTTCTGGAAACTACAGCTACCCCGCCCGTCAGAACTGAACAGCGGGGTGAGGTTTCAAAATTATTTATCATCAACGAAGACAAAAAATTGGCACGAGTCGTTGAGTCTCCGGTTTATGAAATAGTTGTATTCCCAGATAAAAATCCCACCGAAGTGTATGAAATCATTGGTGGACCAGAGATTACCGTGCTAGAGAAATCATCAAAAGACGAGTAAGATACCACTATGCAAATTCCCTACTTATCAGTTATTGTGCCCTCATATAACGAGCAGAAAAATATTGATCGGGGCGTGCTCGACTTAATGCTCGGTTATTTACTCAACCAAAAATATTCTTGGGAACTGATACTGAGCGACGACGGCTCTAATGATGGGACGGCCGAAGTTTTAGAAAAATTTGCCCAAAAGGATGACAGAATTATTTATCTAGCCAATATCCATGCTGGTAAAGCTCCGACGGTAAAAGCTGGCATGCTGACCGCGCGAGGGACCTGGAGACTTTTCACTGATTTTGACCAGTCAACACCTTTGAGTGAAGTGGAAGTTCTATTGAAGCATGCAGAGCAGGGTGCTCAAGTCGTTGTTGGCTCAAGAGAAATAGCTGGTGCGCATAGGGATAAGGAGCCAATTCACCGACACATTATGGGTCGAGGATTTAACTTGCTGGTGCAAATTTTAGCTGTGCCTGGTTTTTACGATACGCAGTGTGGATTTAAGCTATTTTCAGCACAGGCAACGGAGTTACTTTTCTCCAATCTCTACGTCTATGGTAATGAAACCGCTCGCACGGACGCATTTACTGGCGCCTTTGATGTTGAACTACTTTACCTAGCCCGAAAAGCTGGGCTGTCCATGATAGAGGTGCCGATCAAATGGGAGCACAACGCCTCTGAGCGCGTCAGTCCGATTAAGGATTCTCTACGAATGTTTAGGGATATTGTCAAAATTCGCTTGGCCAGTAGATTGGGCAAGTATAACGCTGTGAAATCATTTAAACGCCATGGCAACCACTCGTAGTTTTTGGCTGATTACTATTTATGTGTTTTTACTAGCTTTATTTAGTTTGTTCTCGTATTCTCTAACCGATCCGAATTTAGTTTTGTCTCAAAACCAAATTTATTGGGACTTTCAAACGTTCATGTGGCAACACATATTTATGAACCATCAACTGAGGTTCTGGTTGTATGTGATTTTAATTTTATCCTTATTCCTAACATACCTACTATTTACATCATCGCTGGGTAAGTTGGGTAGCTTACTGGTATCTGCACACGCCGTTCGGACTAAGATAATTCTAGTGACAGTCGCAGTCGTGGTAGTGATGGGCTTGTCGCATAATGCACTCTCTCATGATGTGTTTAACTACATGTTCAATGCCAGAATGGTATTGAAATACCAATCCAATCCGCATGAGAAGGTTGCTCTAGACTTTGCTCAGTTTGATGACTGGACCCGGTTTATGCATAATACGCACACCCCTGCGCCATATGGTTATGGTTGGACAGGAATTTCTTTGGTACCTAGTCTGCTTGGTGGCGAAGCATTCTTACCTACATGGCTGATGTTTAAAATATTTGCTGGACTAAGTTTATTTTTAATGTACTTGGCAATAAGGCATGCTGCCAAAATATTACTGAGCAGAGAACTAAGCGTAAAAGAGTTAGCTTTGTTTTTTCTCAACCCCTTGGTTTTGATTGAAGTTTTAAGTTCTATGCACAATGATTTGTGGATGATGGCACCAGCCATGACAGCCATAGCTTTAACCGTTAGACTACCTGCTAGTCATCAAAAAAAATGGGCCGGTCAACTGCTTTTATCAGCGCTACTTCTGGCTTTTTCAATTAGCATTAAGCAGGCAACATTAGCACTACTACCCCTGTGGCTATTGTCGATCGTGCTGCAAATGAAAATTCTCGATTTAACAGATTTAGCCTTAAAAAGATTTCATCTGCCAACCACCTTTTTGAATAGCTTGACTTCAAAGTTTTCCAAAGTGGTTTGGCCGGTCGTACCAGTGGTAGCAGCCGCCAGTATGTTTTTGCCACTTTTCACCGTCAGATCGCAGCAATTTTTACCTTGGTACTGGTTGTGGGTTTTATGCTGGTTGCCGCTGATATCGTGGAAACCAATTAAAGCAGTTCTGATAGCTTTTAGTTTTGGTTCAGCGTTGCGGTATCTTCCTTGGCTGTGGTGGGGTGAATACTTGCCTCAGGTATCCCTGATGGAAAAAATAATTACTTGGGGTGTGCCAATTGTTCTCCTATTAGTCTGGAGTAAATTTGCTAGCAAATCAGGCTTCTGCAGAACCATTGCTTCAGGCACAGTTCAAGATGGCACCCAACGCCTAATCAGGCTAGAATAGGTTGTGCATGCATCAAATAATAGATTTTTACAAACGACACCCGGTGTTCACATTCGGCACGGCCGTATCTGGCCTGATCATGTTGTTGCATCTGGTGGGTTTGGCGAGATTTCCCGTGTTTGCAGATGAGTCAATTTATATCAGATGGGCGCAACTAATTCATGATGACTGGATGAGGTACCTATTTTTTCCGCTCAATGACGGTAAAACGCCTCTATTTATGTGGTTAGTGGCACTTGCTGCGCCGGTGTATTCTGACCAGCTTGTAGCGGCCAGACTTGTAAGTGTAATTGCAGGAGCAGTTCAAATTGGAGCCTCCATTGGCCTCATGGCAGCTTTGGGCGGTTCAAAGCGCGCGCAAATGTTGACCGCACTCATGAGCGCAATTTTACCCTACTGGTTTTTCCACCATCATTTGGCTTTAATAGACGGCTTGTTGACCATGTTCCTGACTTTAACTGCGTGGGCAGTGGTTAAATTGAACCGAGAAGTACAAACTTTGCCTCGTTTGTCCAAACCTGGTTTAATTTGGCTGACAACGGCAGCTTTTTTCTGGGGCTGCGCTTTGATAACTAAGGTTCCAGCAATTGTGGCAGCTCCAGGCATAGTTTGGCTGGCTATAGCATTTTCGCCAATGTCTCAAAAAAGGCGACTCCAGACTTTGGTAGTAACACTGTCAAGTCTGGCGGTTGGCAGCTTGATGTTTGTAGGCTTGAAAATTCACCCTGCTTTTGGCCAGCTTTTTTCTCGGGGCAGTGATTTTTTATTTCCAATAGATGAAGTACTCACAGGCGGCTATGTTCACACTATTGGAAATTTTCCGTCCATATTCTGGTACTTTTG
>CAZSHY010000071.1:0-4416 GCA_964607125.1 uncultured Pseudomonadales bacterium
TCTAACCAACTGAGCTATGAGACCATAAGAGCTTATTATAACATTTCCACTGCCTGTGTCTGCTTGAGTAAAAACTGGTAAGCGTTTGGCTCAATCTGCGGCCGATACCAGTCTAAATAGTAGCGCCAAATCTCTGCCCGCAGGCCGGTGAGGGGGAAGTGGTTAGCGATTGAAGTAAGTACCCGCCGGACGTACTGCTTGTGTATGAATTTTTGTTCGGTCAGCTGACTGAGTTCCTGGCTGATCATGGTTTTGTTACTCAACAACTGAGTGGAATTTTCACCAGCTGAGTTATAACTCAGCCGCATGGTTGTCGGCGTTGTCCCAAGAATCACATTTTCAGACAAATCAGTTAGGTTGGCAAGCTGGTCATATGTGAAAATAGTCAGGCGGTGATCTGTCAGTGGCGGCCCAGAGATAGTCAGTAGGTAGATGCCAGCCTCGGGCTTAGGCAATTCAATAAGTTTCATAGAGCCGGATACTTGTGTACCAACCGGATGAGCATTCAGTTTTTGCATCCTAGAGGAGACAACGTTGCCGTCTGGCCGCGTGAGCGACAGCTCAAGCGCATCATCTGCAGCCACCACAATGTAGCTCAGGTCTGTTTGGCTGGGCGTGAAAGACCGAGTCGAAATGACGTCAGTATCATGTTGGCTGAATAATTCGTAGTTATAACTGGGGTCGGAGATGGCCAGGTCATCTGGTTGAGGTATCCCACTTTTCTGCACAATACCATCACCAACCAAAAAGTGGCCGTCAATTTCTAAGATGACGGGTCGGTTGGCGGTGACCTCAGCTCGAGCTGGTTCAAGTTGCTTATCGCGGGTAGGTGGGGCGCCGGTGGCAGGGTCGGTGACGGTTGGTGAGCTGCTCGCGTATTCTAGTTTGGTATGGTGATATTTTTCGCTACTTTCTCTGACCATTCTTAGGGCAGCTATCCAATTAAGCAGCCCTTGGCCAATGTAGCCATCAGGTTGCGACTTGAGCCATGTATTGAGTGACGCAGGCGTGATCATGGTGCCATCGGGCAATTGAGTGATTTCATGTTGAGTCAAAATCATGACCAACGATGTCAGCGCGCAACCCCAATCTTCAATTGTGGTGGCGTCAGGTGGAGCCCACGTGACAGCATGGTCGTATTCTTGGTTTGCCCAACTTGGGTCTGCTTGGGAGAGTCGGTCAGTGATGAGGTGGCTTATGGTTGGGGTCGGTGAGGGTGATGGCTCTGGCGTAGGCAAAGGGTCAAGTAGCCTCACCACTACATTGTCAAACCGGGCTATAGTTGGCGCTATGGTGCCTGCTCCAGCTTTGAGACCAATTTTGCCAAATGCTTGATCAAACGTAGGATCGGGTTGCGAGAAAACAAGTTGTGAATCCAGATAAACTTGAACTATTTCTCCCTGCACTTTGATAGTAATGTGAACTTTAGTTTTACTGTAGAAAAAACCTTGGCTACTAGCCAACCAGGCCAGCTGGGCGTTTTTGACACGGGCAACTTGAAAACCGGTGCCCACAAAATGAACCTCGTGCCAGTTGTTTTGGTCAATAAAGTTCCAGGACACATTTCGGTCAACACCAGAAAGAGCCATGTAATCAAAGTCATAGGTGAAATCGTGCCACGACGGGTCCCAGTATTCATCTTTTGGCACTAACTCTGCTAGGGTTGATCCAGACATGACTCTCGCCTCTGCTTGTCCATCAACTACCGACCAAAACGTGTTGGGTTTATTGCGCACATCTTGCCATTTTTCCAGGCTTCCAGAGCTAAAGTCATCTTGAAAGACAACCGGCCCCTCAGCGCGGACTGCGCTGGGCCAGGCCAAACTGCTGAGGCAGAAGAGTATGCCGGTTACAAATGCGTAGTACAATACTTTCATGGTTAACCTCGGCGCATTTTATAATTCCTACCACCTGAAGAATGATGAGTATCAAGGCATCATTAAGAAAAACAACTTCACATATTTTTATATCCTGAGAACCTTGCAACAAACTTACATGCGGTATTTTGGTACTTCACTTGAGTTGGGGTTGGCTCGCCATGATGTACTTGATGTAGGTTGTGGCGTGGGCACCTTGGCGTTGTACTTGGGTCAATTCGCTAAAAGCGTAAAAGGGGTGGATGTGGCCAGTCGAGCCATCAAAATAGCAACTAAAGCCGCGCGATCACTGCGTGCCAGCAACGTGACTTTTGTGGAAGGCGAGTTAGCGGCAGTTAAAGGCAAATTTGAGCTAATTATGTGTACTGAAGTCATTGAACACGTAGCTGATGATGCTGCATTTGCCAAACAACTGACAAGTAGATTGAAGGAGGGCGGGTTACTATTTCTGACTACCCCATCTATGGAAAATTGGTTGTACAAACTTGGCTACTACCGCGGATTTGACGCTGAAGTTGGCCACTTTCGCCGCTACACACCCATGACTATTCGCCAGCGATTGGAGCAGGCTGGGCTGACCGTTTTAAAAGTTGAACCAGTAGAGGGTCCTTTGCGTAGCATTATGTTCTCCACCAAGCTTGGCTACTTGATCTACGGCATCAAGGGTCCGCTGATTCCACTTTTTCATTGGTTTGATTCCATATGCGCACGCGTATTTGGCGCCAGTGACCTCCAAGTCATTGCTCGTAAACCATAACATGCACATTATCCAAATTACCCCTTCATACGCGCCTAATTTGGGTGGCGTGGAAACGCATGTACTTGAGTTGACAAAGGAATTGTTACGCCTCGGACACCAGGTGACCATTATCACTCTTCAAAAGAACTCTAGCACTAATCAGTCTTCATCAAGGTCCGGTCAAATCACACAGGGAGACTATCAACCCAAGGTCATATGCCTTCCCGTCACTTCATCACTAGATAAATTACCCATTTGGCAAGCTATTTACCAATTACGAGAGATTATTTCAAGTGCAGACGTAGTTCAAGTTCACGATGTATTTTGGTGGATATTACCACTTTGGCCACAGCTGAGGAAAAAGATTTACACTACTTTTCACGGCTGGGAGGGCATTTATCCAGTGTCTATATCTGCTAAGTTGCAGCGTTGGCTGTGGTCAAAAATGTCGGTGCGTACTATGCACATTGGCAGATGGATACAAGAATTTTACCTAGACTATCCAGATGTAGTTAGTTACGGAGCGCCGCCAAATCTTATTCGCAAGTTGCGCCAGGCAACTTCAACATCTAAGCTTCATCTGCCGTTAAATATCGTGTTTGTGGGCCGACTCGTATCGGAAAATGAAGTTGCTGAGTACTTGATTGCTTGCCAGCAGTTGCATAAACAAGGTCTGAACTTCAACATGACTTGGGTGGGTGATGGACTGTTGCGGACAGAATGCGCCCAAATAGGCCGAGTCACTGGCATGGTGGCAGACGTGGAAAGATATGTATCCGGAGCAGATCTTGTCTTTGCCAACTCCTATCTGTCAATGTTGCAGGTGCAAGCGGCTGGCGTTGTGGTTTGCTCAGTTTATTCACACATGCTCAAGCAACGATATCTTGAGACTTATCCAGGGTTCGAGTCACTATTAATGGCTGAGTCGGGAAAAGACTTGGCAGAGCAAGTTCTCCAACTCGTCAAACAGCCCGCGCGTTTACAGCGTCTGCGCCGAAATGGTCAGACAAGCGCAGCCAAACACACTTGGACATCTGTAACAAAGCAATACCTAAACCTATGGCGCCAACAATAGTCATCACTATCTTGAATGAGGCTCACAGCTTACCAAAACTGCTGAGTGCGCTGGCTGGTCAAACGCTTGGACCTAGTCAAATTTTGATTGTCGATGGCGGTTCAACTGATGCGGGCCTAGATATTGTTCGCGCCTTTGCTCAAAAGCACCCCCGACTTAACTTATCGCTGTTGACCAAACCGGGTAACCGTAGCGTTGGGCGAAACGAAGGCATTGAGCAAGCCTTGACTGAGTTAGTAGCGATCACCGATGCCGGTTGTATTCCCCAACCAGATTGGTTGGAAAAGTTGGTCGCTGCCCAGCACAAATCGGGGGCAGCGGTTGTGGCAGGTTACTACACCGCTAAGCCGACCACACCTTTTGAAGAAGCGGTAGTGCCTTATGCTCTGGTCATGCCCGACGCGGTGGACCCTGATCATTTTTTACCGGCCACGCGGTCGATGCTAATTTTAAAATCGGCCTGGCTTGCTGCAGGCAAGTTTGATGTTTCACTGAGTGACAACGAAGATTATGCATTTGCCCATGCTCTAGTGCGTGCCCAGCAGCCGATGGTTTTCGCCCGCGAAGCGGTTGTGGTTTGGCAACCGCGGAACTCTCTGAGAGCATTTGCTTGGATGATTTTCCGTTTTGCCCGCGGTGATGTTCGGGCAGGCATTATTCGACCCAAAGTTTTGCTTATTTTTGCTCGTTATTTAATTGGCGGCGCGGGTGCGATTTGGCTAATT
>CAZSHY010000072.1:0-216 GCA_964607125.1 uncultured Pseudomonadales bacterium
TTTGCTCTGACAATCTGCCAGTTTACCGGGCAGCGAACTACCTTCAAATAAGCCTTTACGGACCACGGCCTCTTTGGCGGCGCGCGCAGCCATGCGCGCGCGGGCGGACAACATGATCTTATCAATAATAGCCTTACCGGCCTTGGGGTGCTCCTCTAGGTAGGTGGTGAAGCCATCCTTGAAAATTTGGTAAACAGCGGACTGAGCTTCCACATT
>CAZSHY010000072.1:226-4233 GCA_964607125.1 uncultured Pseudomonadales bacterium
GTTGAGCTTGGTTTTAGTCTGCGACTCGAACTGCAGGTCATTGCTCGGCATTTTGACGAAGATAACAGCAGCCAAACCTTCCTTGAGGTCTTCAGCAGTAAACTGCTCTTTTTCTTTGAGCAAATTGTGAGCGGTCGCATAGTCACGCAGGACGCGGCCGAGAGCCATCCGGAAGCCGTTGACGTGGGCGCCGCCGTCTGGGGTGTGAATCACGTTGACATAAGACTCCAGACGCTCTTGGAACGAATCATTGAATTGGAGGGCTATATCAACCCCAATCTTCTTGTGCGAATCTGGGTCTTCATAGACACCTTGAGTGTAGAACACGCCGTGCAAGGGCTTGCGGCTCATGTTGATGTGTTCAACCAGGGAACGGATCCCACTCTCAAAGTAGTAGTGTTGGTTAAGACCCTCAATAGCGTCAATGAATTGAAAGTAAATGCCAGCCATGAGATAGGCCCGGTCCTTGATGATACCAATTAGGGTTTTGTGGCCGAACTTGGCAGTTGAAAAAATAGATGGATCAGCAATGAACTTGAGCATAGTGCCAGTCTGGGTGCTGACAAAGTGCTCTGACTGAATTGGGAAAAGTTTTTTGACCTCAGCTTCTGAAATGGTCTTGACCGCTTCGTGAGGTTTGCCTTGACTATAAGCCTGGTAGTAAAAGTGCTTGTCCCGTTTGACCACCACTTGAACTAGAGACGAAAGCGCATTGACAGCAGATGATCCCACACCGTGCAAACCACCCGATGCTTGGTAGGCAGTTTCTTCAAACTTGCCGCCAGCGTGGAGCTTGGTCATGACTACCTCAAGAGCTGAAACTCCAGAAGCATGCATATCTACAGGAATGCCGCGGCCGTTATCAACCACAGTGATAGCTTCGTCACTATGAGCCAAGCCATTCATGAGCGCAACTTCAGCCTCAGTCACAGGAGTACGGAACAGTTTAATGGTTTTGCCAAAGCCACCAATGGCTTCATCAACCGCGTTGTCTAGGATTTCTTTGGCCAGGTGATGCAGACCACGACTATCGGTGGAACCGATGTACATGCCCGGACGCTTACGCACCGGTTCAAGGCCTTCCAAAACCTTAATCTCAGCAGCTTGATAATGGCTTGTCACGTCTTGTGTCATACAGTAATGGGCAGTTTCTAGCTGGCGATTAGTACCAACATTTCATCATTCAGAGCCTCTTTTATATCACAAGTCATCACCGAAGTCACTCAGGTTTTTTCAGGTCAAATAAAGCATTTTCCAGACTAAGGCGAACAGTGATGTTGTGCTTAAGTTGTGCCTGGCACTCGAGCAATCTAGATACAGCTCGCGCAGCTTCTAAAATAGCCTCATCTTGGTGCGATTCTTCCATATGATCGAGGTACCGTTGGTGATGAGATATCAGTGCAGACACTAGTTTTTGCGCCTGATCACGGTCTGAATAAGATTCACATAGTTCTATGATTTGGGCATGGTTGTGACAGTTAAGAAATGACTGCCAGAATGCCGCGGCTTCAGTTTGGAGGACAGCCATAGCAGCCAAGTCCTCGGGCGTGGCTTCTAGATTAACAATTTGACACCGAGATGCAATTGTTGGCAACACGTTTCCGCGCTGTTCAGCCGTCAAAATTAGACAAACATTGGGCGGTGGTTCCTCGAGAGTTTTAAGAAGAGCGTTTTGCGCGGGCGCCAAGCAGTCATCTGCATGCAGCAGAACTAACGCGAGAGGTTGGGACTGGTTTTGAGCAAAAGATATTTGATAGCGCAACGAGCGAACTTGATCAATGGACACTGCTGCTCCATCCTGGTTGACAATCTGAATTAGCCATTTTTCTGTGGATTGATTTAGGTAGGTAGTCACAGCGGTGACGTGGTCAATTAGTGGATGAATCAGGACTAGCTCAGGAGAAAAGAATTTTTTTGGCATTGTTTGTTAGTCTGCGCTACTCTATTATAGTATAGAACTATGACTGAACCTGCCCAATCAGTTGTGCCGTCAGTGGCTGGAGATATGCCTGGGTTGGCTGCGCCAGGATCAGGCGTGCGCATACCGCAGGTTGCGCCAATTGCCACGACTCCAGTAGCTCCGTCGGTGACCGCTGCTCTACCGCCTACCGCCGCAATCGCCTCGGTCCCGGCCCCGGCCGCGCCGGTGGTGCCCGCCACTCCCGCCGTACCAGATGATCAGGCGCCTACCAAAAACTACGGTAGTGTGCTGGAAATACTCACAGAAACAGGCGACCTATCCGAGGACCAGTCCAACGAAATTCAGGTTGAGCATATCAGTACAGGTGGCAAGCTTGAAGACATTCTCAGAGATAAAAACTTTGTTTCAGAGGAAGCCCTGACCCGCGCTAAAGCCAAGCTTCATGGTATCCCGTTTGTAAAAATCGCCGAGACAGGTACTGATCCGCAAGCACTTAGTCAGTTGCCAGAGGTGGTGGCACGTAACTACGAAATGTTACCGCTTACCTACAACAAGCAAGAAAACACACTTGTGGTGGCCATGAAGGATCCTTTGGATTTGGCCGCCATCAACTTTGCTGAACAAAAAAGCGGCATGAAGCTGGTCACCAGATTTGCCATGCCGTCGGAGCTGGAGCGAGCCATAGCCGAGCACTATTCACAAAGTTTGTCGAGCGAAGTCACGGCTGCTCTGGAACAAACCAGTCAAGTCGCTGATGCACAGAAGAAAAAAGAAAATCTATCCGACTTGTCGGGGGAAACAATCCGCCAAGCCCCTATCACTAAGATTGTACAGACGATTGTGTCGTTTGCTGTCAAGGCTCGCGCATCAGACATTCATATAGAGCCACAGGAGGCGCGGACGCGTGTGCGGTATCGCATTGATGGATTGCTCATGGAGAAGTTAATCTTGCCCGCCTCTGTGCACGAGGCTGTGGTCTCGCGTGTAAAAATTCTCTCAGGACTCAAGATTGATGAAAAGCGTATTCCTCAGGATGGGCGGTTTACGTTTAATTCGAGCGAAGAAGAAGTAGATCTGCGTATCTCAACTTTGCCCACCATCCACGGTGAAAAAATTGTGATGCGGTTGCTCAAAAAAGACTCCAAGGTTCCAGACCTGCCGCAGCTTGGTCTCACGGGCTTGGCGCTCAGAAATGTTCGTGAGAGTATTCAGGTGCCTCATGGAATTGTTTTGGTGACTGGGCCCACAGGCTCTGGAAAAACTACTACTCTCTACTCTGTCCTGCATTCAATCAATACGCCCAAGGTCAACATCGTGACATTGGAAGATCCAGTTGAGTACCAAATGCCAGGTATCAACCAAGTTCAGACTAATCCGCAGGCTGGCTTGACTTTTGCCTCCGGCTTGAGGTCATTTTTGCGTCAGGACCCCAACATTATTATGGTTGGTGAAATTCGTGACAGTGAGACCGCGGACCTGGCTATCCAGGCCTCACTTACTGGTCACTTGGTCTTCTCCACTCTACATACCTCTTCAGCTGCTGGCGCTATCCCCCGTCTTATGGACATGGGTGCCGAGCCGTTTCTGATTGCTTCATCCATGACTCTAGTTATGGCCCAGCGTGTGGTCCGGGTGATTAACCCAGCGTTTACCGAGGAATACAAGCCTGCGCCCGAGATAATTGCCGACATTAAGTTGGTCCTGGGCGAGCACTTTGAGCGGTGGTGCAAACAGGCCAACAAAACTGAGGAAACACTCACCCTACATCGTCCGCAAAAAGATCGGCCGCAGACGGAACCGGAGTACAAAGGACGTATTGGCATTTTTGAGGTGATGAAGTTTACCGATGAAATTGCTAAACTGGTGCTAGAGCGAAAACCAGCCCAAACTATGGAGGATACCGCTCTCAAGCAGGGTATGCTGTTGATGAAACAAGATGGTTACTTGAAAGCATTAGAAGGTATTACAACAATAGAAGAAGTCCTGCGTGTGGCGCAGATATAGGGGAAACTATGAACATTCATGACATCATGGACCAACTTGTGATAGTCGAGGGATCAGACATCCACATCGTGGTGGGAACACC
>CAZSHY010000073.1:0-4134 GCA_964607125.1 uncultured Pseudomonadales bacterium
AATCGCAAATCAGCAGGTTGCGGTGAATACGTTCTCGCTCCTTGCACACACTGCCAATTTTATCGCGCCTGGCAGCTATATAATCTAATGGGTTAAAATCCCATTTTCAGCACCAATCTGAAATAGCCAAAAAACATTAGCAGTCCTATTTAGGTAACTAGTAGGGCGGAGGGCTTGAGGCAAAAGACAGGGATAACAAAAAAAGAGTAGACGACTTCTGCAGGGCAGTCAGAAGGAAGTCATAATAAAACTCGTTATTCATGCCTGGAACAGAATATATAGTGACCCAGGGAGATCCTACTCAGGTACGAAGAAAATACTGAGAGGAAGTCAGCATTTCTATAGTAGGTAATTGATTTTTCGGGTATCTTTTGGTACTTTTGAAATATCAATCGCTGAAGGGAAATACGTAATGATCACACCAGCGTATGTTGTCGGATTTACAGAAGGAGAGGGATGCTTCCTAGTGAGCATGAGAAAGGATCGTAGAGTTGATCTAAGATTCTTTATCACACAAGCTATTGGAAACAAACCGCTCCTCGAGCAAGTCCAAAAGTTCTTTGGCATAGGTTGTGTCTATCAGAAAAGCTCTTCCAGAAATGGAAAGCTGCCTGCTTATGTTTTTGAAGTAACAAAAAGAGATGATATCTATCAAGTTATCATTCCGTTCTTCAAGCGACATCATCTACTTGGCATCAAAGCACTAAGCTTCTTAGCTTTTTGTCAGATCGCTCAAGTAGTAAAAGGCAGACAAGATACACGCAAGCTTACGCCAGCTGAACTTTCAACAATTACAACATTAAAACTGGGAATGAATAAGCATTACGGCTCGCTAAGTGCGGGAAAGCCGCTCGCTTAGTGGGAACGTGCAATAACTTCGATGAAGCACAATCCGTCAAGCCAGCAAAGTCAGCAGCACCCGAAGCGGATGACCCTAACTCGCAAGAGAGGGGCTCTTCTACGGTGAGGTTGGCGATGAAGACTAAGTCGTAACAAGGTATCCGTACTGGAAGGTGCGGATGGATCACCTCCTTTCTAAGGAGATGGGTAGGGGTTCACGGCCCTCATTTCCCTTCACAATCATTTGTGAAGAAACCTTACGAAGTCCAGTGATTTTTGTCCTGGCCGGATCTATTACCACCATGTTTGTGCCAATGTTTGAATGACTATACGAATTCTCAACCCGTTATCAAGGCGGGTTTTTTCGTACCTCAGTAATGTCCACTTTACATCTCAGTTAATTTCCATTAGGCTGAACTTAGTACAATTCGAAAGTCTAGGTTTACCAATGAAAAAAGCAGCTGTCCGTTCTCCAAAAATAAAGACCAACTACTTTTCACTAGTGAGCATTGTCATCTCCTTGAGCATGTTTATGCTTTTGGGCACGCTCGTCGTGGCCAAACTCAATCGCTCATCTTTTGATAGTCGGTCAGATGCCAGCGGCATCGTGGGAACTTACACTGTACCGGCATTGGCGGGCAATAACCTGATTCAAAATCCTTGGTTCACCGACTCCAACTGCCAACCAACACTTGCACCCTGGGTATCTGAGCCCAACCTAGCCAACCATCAGTGGACTGCTAGCAATAAGCCCTCCAACCCTTCGCCTGCCGGTGGCTGCGTTACCGCTAATCGCGTCTCTGTTGGTGAAGATGATGGCCTCGGTGCAACCGTTCAACCCAACCAAGACATTCGACTTTCACAGGTAGTGGCTGCCAATCCAGCCAATAAGTACTTATCATTTGACATGTACTATGTGCTCCACACGCTTAATAAGGGAATGGTGACTGTGTATGGGGGACCAAGTACAACTGGCCCATGGACCAAAGTCTGGGTGCCATTTGACTACAACACCCAAACTTATGTGGTCCCTCCAGCAGGTCAATCACAATCATGGATTTGGAAATGTTATTCAGAACATTACGCTGAGTGCGCAAGCTCGCCCAAGCTCCCGGTTTCAACCAACCTCAGTGTAGGCTACCCTTACTACAAAATCGAGCTCTTAACCAACTTACCACCAGTCACAGGTGGATTTAAATCTACCGGCATTCAGTTCACTGCTACCGGTAGTTCAACCAACCCACCTCCGCTACCAGTTCCTTCGGTAAGTCCTAGTGCCACCAGCACCCCCAAACCGACTATCAGTCCTAAGCCAACTGGCACACCTGCAATTATGCCTCCCAACGCACGCAGGACTAGACCGACCCCCAAGCCTTCACCGAGCGCCACTCCCAGGACTCGATAAAAAGAGAGCAAAGGCTATTCTAATAGATCATTTTGTAGCCTAATGCATCAAATTAGAGCTTGAGAGCGCTCTTATTTCATCTTGACGCTACTTAGCAGAGTAAGTACATGACTGCTAATAGCAGCGGGAGCCAAGCTTCTAGGTTGAAGTCAGATTAAATCTAGTTTGATTGTGCAGTGCTGGACATCTTATCAGAAACACTTGGAGCGGGTGTCCAGTGAGCCAGAGCGGTAGCGGTGAGAATTAAGAGGCCGCCAGCAATTTCTGTAACGGTGGCAGTTTCACCGAAAAAGACAAATGCCAAAACAGTGGCAAAAAATAACTCTGATGAAAGTACCACCTCGCCTAGGTTGAGTTCAAAATACTGGAAGCCAATTAATGTTAGATATGAGATCGCTACTAGGCAAACTCCAAAGATAGAGCCAACCATCCAAGCGAAGTTTGAGAGACTAGGTAAACTAGTTTGACCAAAAACAAGCATCAGAGCTACAGCCAAAATTTAACCGCCCATCATCTGCAAGACAACCAGAACAAATCGATCCACCTTGCCAGACAAAAACTTGCGGAAGCTATTTGCCAAGGTATCAAAAAGACCCGAGAGCATGGCAAAAACACATCCCGTGGTGATAGAGGAGAAAGAGAAGGGGTACACATAAACGCACAGGCCTGCGCCCACCAATGCCAAACTTAGCCACTTCCCTAGACTGCCTTTTTCTTTGAAGAAAATTATGCCTATCACCTTATATATGCAAATATCCTACTTGCAGTATCGATACCAAACCGTGTAAACTGTTGTTAGTCAAAGAAGTATTTTGACTATATTATGACTGCCAAAGCCTGCAACCGACTATTTTTAGGTGTCTTTTTTTTGTTTGCCTTGTCGTTTTCGTCACTCATTTCACCATCAAGAGTCCACGCGGCACAGGCTTCAGAAACCATGGTGCGGTTGGATAGATTAGCAGCTTCTCAGACAACTGGTGGAACCGTCTGCGTCAAGATGGCGACCACCGCTGGCACGGACGCCAAAATCAAGGTTACTTTCCCTTCAGGATTTACAGTTAATGGCACAGCAGGTAACTGGACAGTGACCACAACCAATCTCCCAGCCGGCAGCAGTGCCATGCCCGGCATCGCCACCGCCACCGTGGCCACTGGGCAAACCGTGACCTTCCCCATCTCTGACATTTCGTCCAGCGCAACGTTATATTGTTTTAACTTTTCTGGCACTAGCACTTTGACCAATACAACTGCGGGCCATGACAAAGCCGGAAGTATCTCCGTGACCACCAGTGGTGACGTGGAGATAGATGGCGGATCTTATGCACTATCACTCATTGCTGACGACACAATCGACGTGACCGCAACGGTGCCCGCTACCTTTAGTGTTGCCCTGGGCACCACCACACAAGCACTGGGCACTTTGTCGACAGGCTCAGTCAGTTCTGGCAGTGGCGTGAGCGTCACTATCATCACCAACGCTTCCAATGGTTGGTACGGCTGGGTACTCAGCGCCAACCAATCACTCGACTCCGCCTCGACAGGTGACACCATCGTCACCACTGGAGCTCTGGGCAGTGGTCCCTCGGCTATTAGTGCTGGCACCGAAGGTTACGTACTTGATGCCAACTTGACCACTGATTCAGCCACGTCTGGATCTGGAACTGTGACCATTGCCACCGAGTACAATGGCACCACCACATCTGAAGGTGGCACCCTCGACGCCAACTTTCAAGAGTTCGCCTCCGCCAGCGGTCCCACCGACGGAGACATCATCACGCTCATCCCACGAGCAGCCATATCTGGTCTAACTCAAGCCGCCAGCGACTACACCGACACTCTCACGGTGGTAGCTGCCGGCAATTTCTAAGCCAGGTTCCCAGCAGCTGCTT
>CAZSHY010000074.1:0-3832 GCA_964607125.1 uncultured Pseudomonadales bacterium
GTTAGTGTCTTGATTCTCATCAACCAGTTCGTACTGTGCGTTTTCCTGATACTCCAACAGTAGAGCCTCGTCTTGGGTAAAAGCTTCGGCCACCAACCCAATCATGTCATCGAAGTCAAATCGCTGAGCCAAGCGAAGCTCACTCTCATAGCTGGTATACAAAACTCCTAGTGCCAGCTGTTTGGCTACATTTTTTTCTCGCTTAACGCGCTCGGTTTTACTCAAATCATCACTTTCTTCATCAAGAACACGCTGCTCCCGCGCTACCAATTCTTGAAGCTCCAACGGTGAAACACCCTCTCGCTTTAGTTGGGAAATAGCTTGAATGATATCTTTGATGTAGAACAGAGGCCGGTTCAAAGGCTTGAGATCATCGCACCCCCTTGCCGCCAAAATTATGCTCTGCACCAGTTCATAGCGCTCTAAGTCACTCAGCGCTTGACTATCTCGATCAATGGGAAATGACTCCGGATGTGACGATATCACCTCCTGACAGTAGGCATGAAAAGTGCTGATTTGCACATAGTAGCCCGCTTTACCAATCAGAGAAACCAACCGCTTGCGCATGGTATTGGCTGCGGATTCAGTAAAAGTGAGAGCCAAAATTGCGCTTGGCTGGGTATCGGTGGTGGCCAGAATATGTGCGATCCGCGCTACTAACACCTGAGTCTTGCCTGTTCCAGGTCCCGCCACAACCATGACTGGACCCTCGATTGTATCGGCGGCAAGTTTCTGAGCTGGGTTAAGCTTGCGGTATAGACTTTGAAAAGCTGCGGCGCCACTCATGTCTGGTCTTTCTGCACGGCTGTGAGTGAGTCAATCCTACGGCTAACTAAATTTCCTTTTTGGCGAGCCATTTCTGAGATAGGTGCTGGGGCAGTGTTTTCAACTGCCGATAGTCGCTGACGCTCCTTAATGGCTAGTTCAAGCCGTTTGGCAGTGGCATCCTGATGAGCTGAACTGATTGATTTTGTCACGCCAGGCTTCAAACCCGGAGGCGGAGAGCTCGGTCGGAAAAACTGCATATAAGAGATATAGTAGCACGAGCTTTGAAGATTTGGCGCGAGGGGGGCTAACTACGCGACTGCTTCAAATTCAAGCACCCAAGTGGGAGTAATAGTTTTATAGAGACTCTTAATCTCAGAGGGCAAGAACTTATAATCTGCAATTTTGCCCCTACAAGCTTTGCTACCGCAATTGCATTTTATTTCCCAACCGTCAGTTCCAACTGTCGAGTAGTCAAAAGTCACCTCTTCACCTGGCTCAATATCCTTGATTGATACCAGTGAGACCTCATCTTTGAATCCTGTATTTGGCTGACATGAATGATTAATGAGCATCTCTGGTTCATGAACAACTAGGTAGGATTCTGGACCTGTGGGAAACAAATCGCCCAAGTCAACATTGTTGCCAAGATCTTGAGATCTAATACTGTCGCCCTCAAAAATTAAAACCTGCTGACCCTTGCTGATTCTCGCATCGGCGAACAGCCCTCTGCCTTCGATTTGTGATTTTTTGACGGAAATATTTTTATGAATCATATGTCTCAAGCACAAAAAGCACCTGACTCATTCTGTGAAAGAGATGGTCTTGAAAACCAAGCACTTTAAGCGTCCTCATTTTTAGACCTGCCATCTGAAAAATATCGCCCCAGGTGTTAATTTCTTGTGCGCCAAACGGAAAATTCATTTCTGGAATACCCATGGCTAGTGAATTGGAAAGTAGGTCAAGAATCGTAATTACGTCTCTTTGCACTTCGACCGGTTTAGCAAGGTATTCCGCAAAGTTTGGTTGCGAATTTCTGGTCTGATTTAACGACTCAATACCAGGAATATTGCTTACGTGTAATTTTGCATCAAATAGTACGTCCTCAACTACCAAAATTTGTCCGTTAATTGCATTTTTTGCCCTGAGCAAATACTCAACTATCTTTGCTGGTTCCCGGCTAACATGGTGCAACATAGCGTGCATCAGACCTGTGTCGTGCGCAGGTATATCATTAGAATTGTTGGTAACAAAATTGTGCTCGTAAAATACAAAGTTGGGATTATTTCTATTACTGTCACTCCTCCAGTCAATCACATCTACGCCAGCTACTGATGAAAGCCCAAGCTCTTTACCCAAATACATCGCAATTTCACCATCGCCACATCCGAAATCTAACAACGATTGAGTGGCTTGCATGTACGGTAGTAGAAAACTACCAATGAATGGAAGCTTGCTAATTTTTTTATAGTGATCGTATGCTTCGTCAAATTCAACAAACCATTCAGGAATCCTGCTTTGTTGTTTTCTACCAAGCTCGAGCAGTCTGGTAGCAAGTTGTTGAGGCTTATTATTGAGCAATGCGAGTTCGTCAAAGATCCTGTTAATAAGTTTAATAACCTTCGTCTGAATTTGCTTATGGTCCAGATTGGCGCTATTTGGGTGGTGAAAAAGAACTGCATCAATATAATGTTCTGTCATTGTTCGGCGCGTAAACTCACTTGCCTCAGAATTGGCGACTGCGTGAAGAAAATTAGCTATGAAATCGTTTTTGAAGTCCAGGCTATGTTCTTTGGAAATGTTTGTCATGGTGAAATTGTAAACTGATTTACGTCAGTCTATCTACCTATTTTCGCATTTGTGAGACCGTTCCAAAACGGTCACCTTTTTCATACACTTTGGATTGATAAATAGATCCCAATTGGTGTTTTGACTAGGTCAAATGTATGATGCCTAGATGAAAAACAATCCAAAGTGTCCCAAGTGTCAAAATGAATCTTGGAAAAAAGGAAAGAGACGCGGCAAAATTAAGTACCAATGCCAAACCTGTAAGCACTGGTTTCACATTAATAGAACCGGGCAAAAGATACCTGCTAAGTCCCTGCTAGTTCAACACTTGAGCGGTATTTCATTTCGTAGCCTTTCTGAAATTCATGGCTGTGGCGTAGCCACAGCCTACCGCAGAGTCCAAAACGGACTCGAGCAACTTCCACTGTGTATTGATGTAACCAGATGGTATTGTGAGAAATTTCAAGGAGTTTTGCTGGTAGATGGCAAATATGTGAAGGTAAAGAAACATGACCGGAAGATCCCGGTTATTTATGGCGTAGACTACAAAACACATGATATTCCTCACTTCAGGCTGACAAAAGCTGAGGACTATCTCAGCTGCAAAAGATTTTTTGAATCACTTAAGTTGACTGATTACACCTTGCAGGCTGTGGTCTGTGATGACAACCAAAACATCTACAACGCTGCACAACACGTCTTTCCCAACGTAGTTGTGCAGCTGTGTCATGTTCATTTTTTGAGAAACATGCAGGCATTACTAGATCTGGAGAACAATCAGTACCACCAAATATTTTATCCAGTACTTACAAAACTTTTGATTGAGAAACGATCTAAAGATGACTTTGAAAAGAAGGCTACAAATCTAGTTCGACAGTTTTCAAGTGACGAAGTCTGCAGTGGTATTTTGATCGAGCTAGCAAGAAAACAACCACTGCTTCAAGGATATCTGCGGCACAAGGGAACGCCAACGACGACTAACTTAATTGAGTCAATGAACTCTCACTTAGAAGCTCGAGTGCGACCGCTCAAGGGATTTGAGAGCTTCAAACATGCAAACCTATGGCTGAATGGTTATTTCTTGAGGAGAAGAACAAAGAAATTCACTGACTGTTCAAGACAATTCAGGCGACTGAATGGGAAAACGTCGCTTGAAATTGTCAAAAAATCAGGGATTGATCTACCAATCTTTTTCTAGAAAAAGGTGACCGTTTTGGAACGGTCTCACTTGAGCGGGCGAAGGGAATCGGACCCTCGATCTCCTCCTTGGCAAGGAGGC
>CAZSHY010000075.1:0-3826 GCA_964607125.1 uncultured Pseudomonadales bacterium
TGGCGCAATTCTGGTTGGTTTTTGGCGACTATGATGTTGGTCTTGAGCCATTCTAAAACGTTGCCTCCATCAAGATATCGGCCGTTGGGGGTGTAAATTACCACAGGTTGAGTTTGGGCAAGAGTGGTGACGCTATCCGTGATGTAGAGCTCACCAGAGTCAGGATTAACATCTTGGTGGGCAATCACGTCGAAAATAGCTGGCGTGAGCACGTATTTACTTATGTTGATCAGATCAGATGGCTCCTTGCCAGGAGCGGGCTTTTCTACCAAATTCTTGAGGTAGGTGAAGCCACCTTCTTGTTTAACTTCGGCGACACCGTATCTGGACAGTTCTGCCCGCGGCTTGCGAATGCAAGTCACCAGAGCGGAGGCACCACTTTGTTTAAACTGGTCCATCATGCTGCTGGCTTCGCAGCGACCGTCTTCATTGTAAATAAAGTCGTCACCCATGAAGACCAAAAATGCATCTTCATTTTCCAGTTCTTTTTGGGCTACGCGAACAGGAACGGCTGTACCATATTGGTCGCTGTCAGATTGATGAATAAAAGTAAATTTAGCTTGGTTATGTAACTTGGCGATGCGGTCGTACATGTCCAACTTGCCCATGCGCTCAAGGTAGTTGTACAGACGTTGGTTCTCGCTGTAAAAATGCATCAGCTGTTTGTTGTACTCAGACACCACAAACACAATCTCTTCTATACCTGCTTCAACGCAGTCGCTCACCACATAGTCAATCAGGGGTCGATTAAGGATGGGCAGCATCTCCTTTTGGATGGTTTTGGTGGCAGGCAAGAATCTGGTGCCAAAGCCAGCTGCGGTAATGAGAGCTTTTTTGATCTGCATGGTAGGGGTATTATACCTCAACTTCTACGACCAAGGGCAAATGGTCAGAAATATCCACATTTGGGCAAACTGCCTTAGTTACCTGTATGTCGGGGCTGACAAAAACCATGTCCACCACAGCCGCCGCGTAGCCAGGGTCTGATTTGCGCCGCATGTTAAAGCTAGACTTGAGCTGATCCTTGAAAACATTGGTCACCCGTTTTTCCAATTTGGCCACGGTCTTGGTGTCAGGTCTGACATTAAAATCACCCGCCAAGATAATTTGATCGTCCTCCGGCACACTAGCCAGTTGCTCAATAATAGTATCGGCCATCTGCAGGCGCCGATCATTGTCGCCACCATCCAAGCCCCAGATACCTTGGGTGTTAAACAAGTGCAAATGCGCTGGTGGCTGACTACTGTTAATGGCGGGCAACTCTGCCACTACGTGTTGTAAATTACGCGGAGTTTGCGTGAAGTTTTCTGTACCCGGTGGGCGAACACCGTAGGGTATATCAAAAAAAGTGGTCAATTTGGGTTCTAGTGGTAGTAGGCTGAAGACGGCATTGCCCTGTTCCACCTGATGTCCAGCGCTGGGCTCATTGAAGGCAGAGGCAAAATGGGCGTAAGGGAAGTCTAGCTCGTCAGACAGGGTGGTGTAGGAGCGGTGACAGCGATTGGTGATTTCCGGATTTTGGGTGTGGTAAATTTCTTGAAGAAAAACGATGTCTGCGTTTTGGCTCTTGAGAAACTCGATCAGCTGCTCCCAAAGCGTGCCCCCATCCCAGCAATTTAACGAAACAACTCTCAAGTGCATAGGCTTGCATTATAGTACATGGGTTGGCTTGATTTATGGTGGGTTTGGCCGTATGGTACAGCTATGACTGATATTTATGCTGCTTCAATTGATTTCCACCAACAACACCAGGGCAAACTTGGTACCGCAAGTGTGACCGGGTCACTGAATCAAGATGAGCTGGCTTTAGTTTACACACCGGGGGTGGCTGAGCCATGCCGCGCCATCAAAGCGGCTCCGGAACTAGCCTATGACTATACTCTCAAGGGTCGGACGGTAGCGGTTATTTCAGATGGATCTGCCGTACTGGGTCTAGGTAACATTGGGCCAGCCGCAGGTTTGCCGGTTATGGAAGGCAAGGCGCTGTTAATGAAAGAGTTTGGCGGAATTGACGCGTTTCCCTTGGTAATTGACGCTCACGATCCACTGGAAATCATAACTTTAGTTAAGCAGGTGGCCCCAACTTTTGCTGGTATCAACTTGGAGGACATTGGCGCCCCAACTTGCTTTCAAGTAGAAGAGGCGCTGCAAGATATTGGCATACCTGTATTTCATGATGATCAGCATGGCACAGCCATTGTGGTTAGAGCCGCGCTGATGAATGCGGCCAAAGTAGTGGGTAAGCCCTATGAATCGCTAAAAGTGGTCGTAGTCGGTGCTGGCGCGGCAGGGCTGTCTATTTCCCGGATGCTTCTGGGTTTGCACTGCATGTCAGATAGTTGCAGTCTGGTGGCTGGTGCCCAGCACGTGGCTGACGTCATCACCCTGGACACCAAAGGCGCGCTGGTGGCAGGCAGAGCCGACCAAAACGTTTACAAGCAGGCCATAGCTGGTGTTTCTAACCTAGAGCGGAGGAGCGGTGGGTTACTGGATGTAATTGAGGGCATTGACGCAATTGTGGGAGTCTCCGGTCCGGGCTCAATTCCTGCGGCGGCCATAGGTAAAATGGCCAAAGACCCAATTGTGTTTGCTATGGCTAATCCCACTCCCGAGATCATGCCCGATGAAGCTTATGCCGCTGGCGCCAGAGTGGTAGCTACAGGCAGAAGTGATTTTGCCAATCAAATTAACAATGTCTTGGCTTTCCCTGGTATTTTCCGAGCAGTAGTTCAGGGCAGGCTTAAAACCATAACCTACGAAATGAAACAGGCGGCTTCAGACAGACTGGCCAACTTGGTGACCGAACCCACAGAGCAAAACATCATTCCCAGTCCCTTCATGGAGGGTTTGGCAGAGCAAGTAGCCCAGGCAGTCCTCCAGGCTAAATAGGAGTTCTCAGCTGTTTCTCATACTCGGTTGGTATCCTCTTTCCTAGTACAAACAGACAGGAAAGGACAGTCCATGTCAAAATTTTCAAGCAAGGTTATCCTCCCGGCAGCCCTGCTCACCATCATGGGTGGTATTGCTCTGGCAACCACTTCGCCAGTCTCGGCCAATTACGGCGGAGACGGTCAGACCACGCTGATGCAGCGCTTGGTATCCAGATTTAACCTCAACGAATCTGAGGTCCAAACAGTCTTTGCCGAAGTGCGGACTGAGCGCCAAGCCGAGCGCGAAAAAGCTCTGGAGTTGCGCTTGACCGAGGCAGTTGCCGCCGGCAAGTTGACTGAAGCACAAAAGCAGCTAGTCTTGGCTAAGCACGAAGAGCTACAAGCAACTCGAGAAGCCAACCTGACAGCCTGGCAGGCTCTCACCCCCGAGGAGAAACGGGCGCAGATGACCGAACAACGCCAAGCTCTCCAAGATTGGGCAAAGGCCAATGGCATCGATACCAGCTTTCTCTTCATGGCCGATGGTCCGATGATGGGCCGAGGTATGAAGGGTGGAGCTAGACACATGGCCCAGTAACCCACTAGATAATTGCCCCCCTCTAGTACAGCTACCCCCGTCAGGACAGAACGGGGGTAGTTTTTTTGTCTGAGCGAGGGCAGAAAACTTTTAGATAGAGCGCAAAATTTGCTGAACGATCCTGATAATCAGGGTGTGGGAAAGGTATAACCGATAGGAGTGCTTGCCCAGCCACTTTAGACCGTCTAGTAAGTATGTCATGCCGAGGAGTTTGCGTTCCCATTTGACTTGCCTGCTGGCAAATATTTTATGTACAACCAGGACCAAAACTACGGCCAAGAGCGACATGACCACGACTGAGTAGCGAGTCGTGCGCAGCGCGATGAGCGGGTCAATTCCTGAGCCAATTAAAGAGACT
>CAZSHY010000076.1:0-3559 GCA_964607125.1 uncultured Pseudomonadales bacterium
TTCCTACCGAAACTGCTTTCTATATCAACAACATGATATGTATATAGAAAATAATGAAAGCCACTTAAATACATATTGATACTCAATATCATACATATAATAAAAGGAATTATGCAATAAATATTAAGCCACCCATAGCTGCTGACCAAGTGCCCATCGAGTAGTGAGAGCTACTAGTATGAATAGGCTGTTTTTAGAACTCCGACTAGCGTGACTGTTCAAGCATGTAGGGGCTCAATTGGCTAGACCACAAGTACGGAGAGGCTATCTCTCTTGAGGCGAGTGATTCTATCTCGGTAAGGGAGCTGGTCAGTTTAGCAAAGCAAGGTGGGTGAGTGATAGCCAATATTTAGACAGTTAGAGAGCGATAGATCAGCCCATTGCCTGAGGTGAGCTTTTTAACTGTTCGGAAAGTATATGGAAAGGCAGCACCATGGCTACAGCCACAGAGATACTAACCTGGATAAATCAAAGATTTGAGTTAGTGTTACCACTGCCTCACGCACAGCTATACCAGGGAGTGGTGTTTGGTGCCAGGGTAGCCTGGGAGCCCAGTCTTCGTCACTTATTTGAAGTTATGGGGATTCAACATATTTTCTCTGCATCGGGATTTAATATTTCAGTCGTATCACAGCTGGTCAAGCGCATCATAGCTCAAAAAGTGTCCCCAAGCCTGGAAGCGAGCTGGATTTTGGCTGTAGCCGGTCTTTACACCTGGCTACTAGGCTTTCCGCCATCCTTGGTTAGAGCCCTGGGAATGCTTGCCTACAGCCTGCTAGCCAGGTTATTCTTGAGAAGACAATCTCGGCCGTTGGCTGCTTTGATAATTACAACTCTTGCGCTTTTAGCTGCGTGCCCAGCATTAGTCTCATCAGTTTCTTACCAATTTTCTGCGGCAGCAACTCTGGGTATCGTACTCTTTTCGCCTTTGATGAATCATGCCGGTGGGTTAGTATTTACGACCGAGCAGAGCTCCCGAGTTGTTCCCGACGCTATTTTGCAGCCTCAACGCAGGTTGACTTCATTGGTGAGGTCAATATTTGTTGATGGACTACTACTTTCTGTTAGTGCTCAACTTCTGACAGTTCCATTGAGTATGTACTACTTTGAGCAGGTAGCCACTCTGAGTTTGCTGGCTAATTTGTGTTTATTTTGGTTAATACCCATTTTGTTCATCATAGGCAGCATCGGAGGCGTTCTATTGATGATTTATTACTTCCTGGGACTGCCGTCACATCTGGTGGTAATCATTTCAGCTGGCTTATACGCACCTGCAGAATTCTTTTTTGAGCTACTCAGACCTTTTCAAGCTCGTGAAGCAACTCTTTTATCAGCTCATATTGATTTTTGGCAGTTTGCCATTTGGTGTGCGGCTGTAATGGTGGTATACAGTTGGTGGCAAGGACGAGTCAGGTTTCGTCCAAACTACCTTACAATCAACGCTATATGAAGTTCTACCTACTTTTCATTTTGTGTGCGTGTGGTTACTTCATTTGGCGGTCGATACCCGACCAAAGCGTTAGACTTATTTTTTGTGATGTGGGGCAGGGTGACGCTACGTTAATTACCGTGGGTTACCAACAGCTATTGGTAGATGGTGGTCCAAATGATGCGGTTTTGACTTGTTTGGCCAATCACGTGCCGTTTTGGGATAGAACTATAGAGTTCATGGTTGTGACTCACCCCGATGCCGACCATATCACTGGTTTGACCTCTGTTCTTCAGAATTATCAGGTTGATAACATACTAACAACCAGCCTGACCAAAGAAACCGCCGGTTTTGCCGCATTTCAGCAGGCACTTGAAGAAGAGCGAGCGGAAGGCTCTAAAATTATGGGACCACAGATTGGTCAACAAATTCAACTGTCAGAAACCGCTTTTGGCCGGGTTTTAAGTCCTCAAGAGCGTCTCGAGAGCTCGGGAGCGATAAGTATCGCGACACCCGAAACCATGTTATCGGACGCAGAGGGCTGGAAAACGGTAAAAACCATTAGTTTGAATGAGTATAATAATTGGTCTATCGTGCTATTTCTTGATTTGGATGGGGTAAAAGTCATGCTTACTGGCGACCTCGAGTTACCAGGTGAAACAGCACTCATTGGGGCGGGTCTGACACAAGACGTGGACATCATAAAAATAGGGCATCACGGCTCTAAATCAAGTTCTGGACCAGGTTTTTTAGCTGCGGTGGAACCCGAAGTTGGTGTAATCAGTGTCGGGGAAAACAACCGGTATAAGCACCCCGCTGATCTGGTAGTAAAACGCCTGGTTGAATCTGGTATTGCCATTAGACGGACAGATACCGAGGGCACGATTGAGTTTGTGATAGCGGATGGTCAGTATCGCCAGGCTACATCTCGTGATTGGTGAGCACTTTCTCATATTACTCAAACCTGCGCAAGTACCAGCTTTAATTTTCCTCGAGCACCAGATTTATACTTTGTCAGCTGCGGATAGCTCGCGCTGTTGTTGCCGCACCTGCCGCAAGTATAGGCGAGGTCGCGTTTAGTCAGACGCTCAAAGATATTCTCACAAACTGTCGGTTGAGAAGCGATGACAGCAAAATCAAAAATATTAAAAACTCGCGCGGAAGTTCAGTACCCGAAAGAAGATTCGGGTAGGCAGAATTCTCGTAAAACTCTGAGCGCGTGAGATTGAGCCAAAGCATGAAAAATTAACATACCGAACAAAAGCCAAACAAGCAACTGAATATATCAGTAAAACGAACACAAAATGACGCCATGTAAACAGCATAAAAAACCGTATTCTAATGTCATTAGAAAACAAAAAATGTACTCAATTTACTACGCCTTATATTCGTGTTCGAAAACAGCAGTTGAGAAGTCCGTACCAGACAAGTCAGCTTGCCGCTAATCCCACAGAAGGGTATACTATCGTCGTTATGTTAATCACTAAGTTGATCCAAGATGCCATCTCCCAAGCACTGCAGAGCCAGCAAATCGGCATTGAAGGGGTGGGGGGCATTCAACACCCATCTGACCGCGCGCACGGCGATTATGCCTCAAATATCGCGCTGATTGCATTCAAAAGTGTTAATACGACGTTTGCGTCGCCTCGCGCCTTGGCAGAGGTTTTAGTTCAAGAAATGCAGGCTAACTCGAGTTCTGAATTTAAGCTGATGATTTCTCAAGTAGAGGTGGCTGGTCCTGGCTTTATCAATTTTACCTTGAGCCAGCACGCCCTCTTGGAAGGCCTGCAGGCATCCCTATCTTTGCGAACCGCAGGTGGCCAGCGGGCATTACCAGAACAGTTGAGAGAGAGTGATCAATGGGCAGGCAAAAAAATCATGACCGAGTTTACCGACCCCAATCCGTTTAAGGAGCTTCACATCGGTCACTTGTACAGTAATTCGGTGGGAGAGGCGATTTCACGGCTTCTGGAGACCCAAGGGGCAGAAGTTAAGCGGGTTTGTTACCAAGGGGATGTAGGTCTACATGTGGCCAAAAGCATCTGGGGCATGCGGCAAAAGCTGCAGGCAGAATTTAGCGGGGAGGAAGTGACCGCCGCTCTAGACAAGATGGCGCATCAGCCACTTTCG
>CAZSHY010000077.1:0-3418 GCA_964607125.1 uncultured Pseudomonadales bacterium
CCTACCTCGATGTTAGCTGGATAGGCAATTGATAATGACGTCGTGCCGACGGCGGCTGCGCTGATACTTTTTAACCCAATGCTTGCCGGTGGCACAGCGATGGTGGACGAGACCCACTGTTCAGTTGAACTGGTAAATGTGCCCGGATTCTCACTGGACGCTGAATTTGTCAGCTCGGCTGTGTTGGTGGACGCGCCGCCGGTACCGGCGGCGGCAATGGTTTGAAGATTAGAATAACCAGATGGTGCGACACTGGCTGTGACCGTGGAGTCGCCAGATCTGGTAGCCACCCACAGATAGTTTTTGGTCCGGCCTGTGTCAAGATTGGGCGGATCTGAATTTGTCGAGCTGCCAGATGCAGCAGCAGAGATTGGCGCTCCTGCCCCACTTATCCTGAGGACAACATGCGAGGTTTGTTCTGATCCAGTAGTGACGGTAGCAGTATCACCACCTTCAGCAAATTTATAAAAAATAGCCTGAGAAACATCGGCGGCGTCACGTAGTTCGTCAAGTTTAACCCAATTGCCAGTCGTTATAGAGACATCCGCCCGGCCATCAGTTGAAAAAACCAATAAGAGTAAGTCGCCAGCGGTGATGCCACTGGGCATGGTGATGGCATGGGAAGTGGCGTTGACTGCCGTAGATGCACCACTAGACCTGGACTGGACAGTTGGCGCAGTAGTTAAGTCCGATGGCGGTTCAACTTTGGAATAAACAGAGTCCGTGGATTTTTTGTAATTGAGCTGGTATTGACTGCTGTCAGGGTTGCCAGTGTTTGTGGCATTGAGGAGCATGCGCAAGCGAGTGTTGGTGCTGATAGGTTGGTAGGTATTGGTGTCTTGCGCTGCCAGCCAAGTTGCAGTGGTTTCGCTGCCATTGTCGTTGCGGAAGCGGAAGCCTTCTTGCTCAACTGGGTAGTGCGTCACGTCCATTTTGACGTAGTCAGTATTGATCACCAAAGCTGAAGTTGATTCAAATACACCCCAAACCACATTGCCACTACCATCAACATAATTAGAGGGATTTACAGTCAGTGAGCGAGTAAATGAGGTTTCAGTGTCAGCGGTGATGCTTTGGGTAGTGCCCACCTGTGTCCATGACGAATCTGTTTCGTACGCGCCAGCGGCGGTCTTGACCCAAATACTGAATGTAGCCGTGGTGGTAACGGGGTAGCCTTCAAATGTAAAATCAATATGGTGGACAGCTGCTGCCGGCTCAGAGATAGGCATCTCAAACCACATAAATGTTTCATCACTCGTGCTGGGGTTAGCTGCCGAATACCGGCCATCGTTTGATGAGGCAATGTTGGCGTAGTCGGCATCGACCATTTCGGTGTGAGTATTGCGGTTGGCAGCGGTGCCACCAAAGGGAAATTGGTCAACGTCATCGGCGAAGGCGTTCCAAGTACTATCAGTGTCGCAGGTGGTGGAGCAAGCGTTGTAATCATAACTGGAGACAAGTGCTTGCGCTTGGCCGATTACAGGGCGGAATTTATAATCGGCAAGAGAGTCAGCCAACTGTTGGTTGTTGGTAATGCGACGGACTAAATTTATGAACGCTGGTTGGTGTAAACTCGCTTCAGCCAACTCCAAAATTAATTCGGCGGGAAAGCCTGCTAGTAAATTTGAAAGTACTAGCAAGAGCATGAGTGCGGATTTGAAACTGCGGGCTCGGTGACTTATAAATCTCCGCAGCGGGGCCATGCCAACGCCAACCTGTCGGAGAATTAAATCTATTTGTCTGAGTGCTTGATTGCCAAACATACTTAGTTACTCGACAAGTAGTTGATATTAACCTCACCCAACTGCACTCGGTCACCGCCTGTGTCAGCTACCATCGTGACGCGGATTGTCATGTAAGAACCGGGTGTCCACGTACCACCGGAAAGCGCTACGGCAGTTTGGGTCCAACTGGTGCCAGCCAGCTGGGTGCCACCAGCATTGTTGAGAGTGCCGCCAGTATCGTACACATAGGCAGTAACTGCGTTGTTGGTAGCGTCAGTTCTTTTAGCATAAACTTGAATCGGGTTGGTGTCCCAAGCTGCGAAGTTATCTGGTACCCGCCATCTAATCCAGACGTCATAATCTTGAGCTGTGCCCTGATTGGTGCCCCACTGGTAGTAGTTGTGAACGTCCCCACTCGTGTTGCAAATTGTGGTGTTGGTATCTGGCAAATCTGCACTGGCACCCTGCTCGCAAAAGTCCGAGGCCAAAGTGCCAGTATTGTTGCTGCCGTCACCCGTCACGACCGCTCCTGGAAATTCAGGAGACAATGTTACTTTCCGACCGATTCTGGCCGTGCCAGTGTAAGATGGGCCGGTGTCAGCATCAAAGCTGAATCCATTTGTGCCATCAGTAAATGAAAAACTTGAGGCACTAGTGTTGACACTAAAACTGTCCGTGCCATTAGTTATGGTCATGGTTTCTGTACCGCTGACAGTGATCTGCGGCGTGGTGGCCGTCCAGGTCCAGTCGCCAGAACTGGAGAGCGTGGATACTCCAGTTACAGCGCCACCAGAAGTCACATTAAGTCCGGTAGAAGCGATGGTCAGCGAATCAAGTGTGTCGCCGATGGTTAGGGCGTCCGCATCAGTATTGGAGCCAATGGTAATTGTGTCACATGTGGCAGAGTTACAAATAGAAACGGCGGTGGCAGTTGTGTTGCCAACTCCCAAACTAGCGCCAGTGGTTTGATCAAAGTTGGCACCCAGAACTGAGCCGCTGGTTTGAATCGTGTTTGAACCTGCGTCAAAGGCGGTACTGGAAAAAGTGTACTCGTCACTGCCATTAACTGCCAGATTAAAGGATTTACCCGTTAGCACGTTGCCAGTTAAGTCACCTGTATTGTCGCGGTAGAAACCCACAACTGTTCCCGCAGGTGCGCCAGCTGTCTCGCGAAATTCTAAATTAGATAAGTCGTTAAGGTCAAAACCGTCTGCGTCCACATCGGCCGTCCACGGCGTCTGCGCCCCACCCGAGCCAATACAGTTGGTCCAACCAGTATTTTCGTAGCAGCGAAACTTATTGTCGGAGGTGTTGTAGTACATGTAGCCCTCTGCCCCACCTGCGGGGTCTCCAGTGTCACTTTTAACGTCTAAAGCTAGGTAGTCTGGAGTGGTAGCGCCGGCACCGCCGGCACCAATTTGAATAATGGAAACTGTACCCGATCCCGCTGCCTGAAGTGTGATGCTCCCAGCGGTGGTGACAAATGATGAGGCCGCTCTACCCTGGATTACGAGTGCTTCTCCACTGGCAGCATCTATGTCTGTGGTAGCTGCCGAAAAGACTAGCCCAGTTGAACCAATAGTTTTATTGGTAAACTCTTCTGTACCAGCCAGCGTACTCAAGGTGCCAGTGGTAGGCAATGTGACTGTGGTCGTGCCCGTAGTGGTAACCGTGAGCGAGTTGGCTCCAGAAAA
>CAZSHY010000078.1:0-3397 GCA_964607125.1 uncultured Pseudomonadales bacterium
AACAAAACGATGGTTTTTCAATTAATGTTCGAGCTGTACATTCTTTTGGAGGAGAAAAGCAATACCTCCCAATTCAATATGAATCTTCAGGGACAAAGCAATTGTTTGTTTTGCTTAAAACAATCTTACAAGTTCTTACTCAAGGTGGTGTAGCAATACTCGACGAATTCGATGTGAGCCTTCATCCAGATATGGTTTTATCTCTTTTTGAGCTCTTCATACAACCCGAAACAAATCCTCATAATGCTCAGCTTTTATTCAGTACTCACAGTCATATAGTTTTGAGCAGACTGGATAAATATCAAATTATTTTGATTGAAAAAAATAAAAAAGGAGCGAGTGATTCCTGGCGATTGGACGAAATGTCAGGGGTCCGTGCAGACGATAATTATTACACAAAGTACCTAGCTGGAGCATATGGGGCTACTCCAAAAATTAACTAGGAATTTAAATCAGTATGTCGAGAACGAATCCATACAAGAAAAAACGGCGCTCGGCAATTAAAACTCGATTGATTTACGGAGAAGGTAAAGAAGACTGTGTTTTTCTGACGTATCTTAAAGGTCTTTATTCCAAAAATAGTAGTATTGCATGTAAAGTTGTCCAAGGAAGAGGAGGCAGCGCGGATGGTATTGTCATACAAGCTCACAGAATTCAAGGTGCATATGACAAGAAAGTTGTAGTTTTAGATAACGACAAGGTTAAGACCGAAATGTCAAAGGCTCGGCAAGACGCAGCTAAAAAACATATCGAACTTATCGAGCATACTCCCTGTATTGAAGCTGTATTCCTTTTAACTTTAGGATGTAAGACAAGTGTTAAACAAAAAACCTCAGCTTGGTGTAAAAAAGAATTTGAGTCGAAACACATTGATGGTAAAAAAAGATCTGAAGTGATTAAGTATCAAGAAATATTCCCCAAAAAGTTACTTGATCAAAAACGTTCAAAAATAAATGAACTTAACAGACTAATTTGTTTGTTTGAAAATATTTAGGTCCGACTCAGGGTTGCCGGTATCTAAACCTTCCAGGCTAACTCCAAAAAAACAAAAAACCTGGTTAGAATTATGCTAAAATTTGATTTCAAGGCTAATTTTGATGAAGTTGCAAAACAATTACCTTATTGAGCGGGATACGGGAATCGGACCCGCTTCTCATCCTTGGGAAGGACGCATACTACCAGTGTACTAATCCCGCCTGGTGGCTAATATCAGCCAAAACTATTGTACCATCACTCGCGCTGCTTGCCAGATTGGATCAAAGTGGGTACCATAGAGGCATGGTGCAAGATCGATTAACCTCACGTTTGGCCCAACGCGAACGTTCTAAGCTGCTCAGACAAACAGTTTTTTATTTGATTGGGGCGGTAATTGTCTGTGCTGGGTTCATATTTTTGGTCTTGCCAAGTTTTATCAAAATCATCAACGTCGTGTTTGGTGGAGCGCCATCAATTGAAATCTCCGACGATATTCCCCCGCAGACGCCAGTTATTACCGCTCCTGTTCCAGCCACTTCCAGTGCACAGCTTTCAGTTAAAGGCTTTACAGAACCACAAGGAGTTGTGGTAATCGTACTCAATGGCCAGCAGGTGCTTAACGATGTGACGGCCAAGGATGATGGCTCATTTGAAACCACACTTGCCCTGACTGAAGGAGTAAACACTTTTTCGCTTTTCGCCAGGGATGCAGCTAAAAACGAATCTCAAGTGACAAAAACCTACTCGGTTCTTCTAGACACATTTGCACCAGAATTAATTGTAGATAAGCCCACTGATAAGCAATCGGTGGTGGGTAAAAACAACCAAACAATGTCGGTTGTCGGCAGTACTGATCCAGAAAATAAAATCTTCATCAATGATCGATTGGTTTTTCCCAACTCTGAGGGTGATTTTTCAAGCACTTATCGTCTTAACGATGGCGATAACACCTTGGTGATTAAAGCGGTTGACAAAGCGGGAAATTTGACTGAGAAATCACTCATGGTTACGTTCAAGCCTTAACCAGCTGGCAGCGCCCAGTAATAAAAATAATCCCACAAATGGTTCAAATAGCGTGTTGTTAAAGTTGGCGTGAATCAAAACCGCCACCAGGGCAATTGCGTACCAAGGGTCTGCTTTCCAAAGGTGTGGCAAGCCTGACGCTAACAGCAAAAATATTAATACTAGACCTGGCAAACCCAGCGCTTGCACCAGCAGAATAGGTAGTGAATCTGGCACGCGCGCGTGGTCTATCACCCCCACTCTGTCTTGAGTTTTTAACGCAGTGGAACTGAATAGACCATTGCCCACGACCCACGTTTTAACAGAAAATTGTTGCAAGTTTTCCCAGCTGTTGGTTGTGCGAGAAGTAATTGTAGAGGTACGGGCTAAATTAACCCCCTCCCCTGTCGGCTTAGGTGCTAGTGCTAGGGCAAGTATGCAAGCAATTGCTGAAAAAATTATCGCGCCCCGATCTAGACTAGTCCGCGTTTTTTCTTTAATTGCCATCAGGCCTAAAAATAAGGCAATGCCAAAGGCCAGATAACTCGCTCGTGAAAAGGTCAGGCCGATAGCTACGGCCAGCAACCCATGCAGACTAAATAGTAGTAGCGGATGCTTTTCTATCCAGCTTATTGACCGCAAGTAGCACCAAGATATGACTAGAATAATGCCGGTGAAAGATGGATCAAGCAGGGTGCTGATTAACCGATAGTAGTGATCGTCCCAGCCAAACACACTTAGGAAGCGAGTGTCGGGCAGGACAAAGTATTGAAGTAACCCTGCCACGGCTATGACTATTCCAGCTATCAGTGGTCGCTCGCGTAAGTCTACTTTTTCAATTGGTTTTTGGAAAACCAGCTGCAGGGTCAAGGCGAAAGCACAGTAGGTAGCCAGCCGAGCGATATACAGGAGAGGCGTTAGTGAAAACAGCGTGAAAAATTGCAAAATTACCCCGCCGGCGGTCCACCCAAACAAAATTAAACCAAGTTTTTGCCAAAGCAGTAGTCTGCGCCACTTTAGTTGTTTCAATTGTGAAAAGTACCGTGAAATGTGATTGGCCTGTGTGGCGACCATGGCTATCAACCATCCGCAAATAAAGACGTCGTGAAAATAAAATGTGACCGGCAGTGAAAATATGCGGCTGTCCACCCGCTGGAGTTGGCCCAACCCCAACAAAATAACTAGCCCCCAAAGCGCAAAGCGCCAGGCGCCAGAATCAGGAATGCTGGGCGCGCGCACTTGTTGCCTCCCCTAACAATTTTTCTAGTCGATAAATTCTTACAAAGGCTGAATGCAGACTCATGATAAAGGCATATAAAAAACCTCGCCAGCCATCTAGAAACCCAAGCTTAAATATATAATTGCCGATAAATTTGGCTATGGGGAATGTCAGAAGCTCAAGATATGTTTGCCAGATTGA
>CAZSHY010000079.1:0-1688 GCA_964607125.1 uncultured Pseudomonadales bacterium
TGGGCGTGGCGCCGAGCGCCTTGCGCAGGCCGATTTCTCGAGTACGTTCGGTGACGCTGACCAGCATGATATTCATAATGCCAATACCACCCACCACTAGTGAAATACTAGCAATGCCACCTAGGCCAATGGTCAGCACGCCGAGAATTTGATTAATGGTTTCCAGAATTTCGGATTGATCAATCACAGAGAAGTCCTCGTCTTCAATTCGCTTCTGCAACTCTGTGTCTATAGCATCAATAGCGTCTTGAATCTGCTCCTTGGACTTGATCTGGGCAATGATACGGATAATGGTTGTGGTGTCATACTGCTTGAAGTAAGTTTGGAGGGGAATGTAAATGTAAGTGTCAAATGAGGGCCCACCAAAACTGGAACCTTTTTCCTCAGCCACGCCAACTACTTTGTAACTGGCCCCACCGATTTTGAAGGTTTTACCAACAGGATCGACCGACCCAAACAGCTTGGTAGCCACCTCCGAGCCAAGAACCGCCACTCGCTCGTGGCCTTCGTCCTCAACTTTGGTAAAAAACCTGCCCTTGGCAGCCGGCGTGTTAAAAACAGTTTCGTAACTAGGTGTCGTGCCCATGATGGTTGAGCGCTTATCTTCAGTCTTGTAAGAAGCAATGTCACTGCTGTAGTTAAAGACTGTCACGTCACTGACGTATTCTCGCAGCTTCATGATAGTCTGCGCATCGCGCAGACGGAGTTTGCTGCTGGCCACGGATGCAATAGAAGCTTCTTCGTTAAAACCGCCATTCTCGCCGAAAATATCGCCTGGCAAAATGATGACGTTGCTGGCGCCCAAATCATTAAACTGTTCGGTGATGTAAGCTGACAAACCGGTGCCAATAGCGGTCAGCATGACCACAGAACCAACACCGATGATCACCCCCAGAGTCGTGAGGAAGGATCGGGTTTTATTCACGATCAGCGCCTTGAGTGCAATCAGAAATATATTTTTGAACATATTTGCTTATTTAGAGCCTTATTTACGTCTTTTTGATCTCGCACTTTTCTGAGGCAAAGTGGGTTTTTTGGTACCATCTGGGCAGTTGCCCTCGTCACAGTTTTCTATAGAATCTTGGAGTTTTTCTGCAGTTTGATGAGCAGTTGAAGCCGCCTTAGCTGTAACCTTGCGATCACTCACTACTCGCCCGTCCTTGAATGTAACCAAGCGTTTGGCATACTGCGCAATGTCCTCTTCGTGCGTAACCATGATGATAGTTTTGCCCTCTTGGTTGAGCTGGGTAAGTAGGGCCATGATCTCATCGCCGCTTTTGGAGTCAAGGTTGCCGGTAGGCTCATCGGCAAAAACGACCGACGGGTCATTGACCAGTGCGCGAGCAATAGCTACCCGCTGCTGCTGACCGCCAGAAAGTTGAGCGGGGGAATTATTCAGGCGATCACCCAAGCCGACGCGCTCAAGCAAAATGCGGGCTCGGCGGCGCTGTTCTGCTTCTGGCAACCGTTTGGAGGCATAGAGGAGCGGTAGTTTGACGTTCTCCAGGGCAGAGGTGCGGGCTAGGAGGTTGAATTGTTGAAAGATGAAGCCAATCTCTTCGTTGCGCAGTCTCGAACGTTCGATCTCGTTGTACTTGGTCACGTCGCGATTTTTAAGGTAAATGGTGCCTGTGGAGGGTTCAGCCAACATACTGGCCACCTGGAGAAGGGTTGACTTGCCTGAGCCT
>CAZSHY010000079.1:1698-3357 GCA_964607125.1 uncultured Pseudomonadales bacterium
GCTGGCCAGGCCCACCTGCTCCAGTGCCTGCGCTGCCTGCGCCTGGCGCTCGGCCCGGCCCACGCCCGCCAGCTCCAGCCCCAGGGCGGTGTTGTCGAGCACGTTCATGTGCGGCATCAGCGCGAACGACTGGAACACCATGCTGATGTCCTTGCGCCGCAGGGCACGCAGCTGGCTGCTCGTCAGGCGGCTGATGTCGGTGCCGTCCACCAGAATGCGGCCGGCCGAGGGCTCGATCAACAGGTTGAGCAGGCGTACCAGGGTGGATTTGCCAGAACCAGAGGGTCCCATCACCGCCACAAACTCGCCTTGTTCGACACTGAAATCGACGGTGTCGAGGGCCTTGATGGTGGAATCACCCAAAGTGTAAACTTTGGATACGGATTCAAGGTGTAAGAGCATACATTTTGGCCGGTTATGGCATGACTACTTCGTCATTTTCTGTCAGGCCGGTCAGTACTTCTACATACTCATCGGTCTGCATGCCTAAGGTAATTTCGCGCTCAGCAATTTGGCCAGGTCCAGCTTTGACATCGACGAAGACTTTGCCATCACGCTCTCTAGTTGAGTCAAAGGGAATGCTCAAAGCATTGTCTTTGGTGGCGAGGGTGAGTGTGACTTCGCCATTCATGCCCAGGCGGAGCTTGGCAGAGTTGGTGGCGTCAGTCAAGGCCGCCGAGTCACCCAAGACCACCCCCGAAAGTGGCAGCTCTATCAAAAACACCGTGCCGCTTGAGGTTTGCGAACTAGTGTAGCTAATAAAGTTAACCTGACTGTTAAGTTGTAGCTCAGGGAATGAATCTAGGGAAATAGTCCCAAGCTGCTCAAGCGCAACTTGGCCAATATCTGCTTCGTCTACTTCTGCTCTAAACAAGAGAGTTTCTGGGTTAACCACTTCAAAGTAATCTGTAGACAATAGTTGAACGCCTGAAGTAACCGTGGGCGCAGTAGTGAGCACGCCAGCGAACGGAGAAGTCAGGCGAGTATTTTGAATAGCGATATCTTGGATTTGCACATCGAGTACCGTGTTATTCAGATCCAGCTGGTTGCGGTCAACCGCTCTGTACTGAGTGGTGGTTAGCGTGTCATCTTTGATGTCATCCCTGGTGTCCTCCCAGTCCCAGCGTTCCTTGGAGTAAAGGTTAAGACTTTTTTCAAGTGACTTCTGAAGCGAGGCTTGGTCAATAGTGGCAATAGTTTGCCATTTTTTGAGCGTGTCACCCGCCTGGGCGCCCACGAAAGTAACCTTACCACCAGCTATAAACCGGAGCCGGGCTTTTTGTTTGGCATCAATTACACCTGATACATCAAGTGTCTTAACTAAGTTGCGTCTTTCAGCCTTAGTAAAAACATATTCTGGCGGCTGAGGTCTGGTGGAGTAGATGTAGCGACCAACACCCGCAATTAACAGTACAGCGAGCAGAGTTAGGAATTTGTGTGTCTTGATCCAGGTGAAAATTTTGGCCGGCATCGCGGCTATTCCCGAGACAAGTTTGGAAAGAAAGGAAGAAATCGTTTTCATAGCAATCGTCTATTATAACCCAGAGATGGCTGCGGTATAATAGCGAAAGTGAGCAGGCCAAGTTATTTGTTTGGCCACACGTGAGCCGATAGCTCAGTCGGTAGAGCGGAAAGCTTATACCTTTCTGGTCGGGGGTT
>CAZSHY010000080.1:0-3350 GCA_964607125.1 uncultured Pseudomonadales bacterium
TTGCCGCCTTCACTTAAGCTAGCTGCGCGTTTGACCATGAGCAACTCTGAGCCACGAAGTACGATTGCATCGACAATCACGTGCCTCAAATGTGCAACGTTGGAATTTTCAAAGGTACAGGTGAGCATTAACCAATTGTATCACTAGCCAATGAAGGTGAGCGCTTTGCCCAACTTGCCAGCTCGGCCGGTGCGACCAATTCTATGGACGTAGTCCTCATAGCATTGTGGTTCATCGAAGTTGATCACGTGAGTCACGTCATCAACGTCAATTCCCCTAGATGCAATGTCTGTAGCCAAGAGAGCCTGCACGCGACCGCGTTTGAAGTCTTGGAGCGATCGTTGTCTGGCTGCCTGGGATTTATTGCCATGAATCGAACGTACATTTACACCTCGGCTACTGAGCATCTGCTCGAGCTTGTTGATGCCATGCTTGGTTCTGCCAAAGATAATCACCCGCTCAAACTCCTCTTGTTGGAGTAAGCCGTGCAGAACATCTACCTTGTTTTGGCCAGGCTGGAGCTTAATCACATCCTGGTGAACATGGTCGCTGGTTTCTCTGGTTTTGATGGAAACCTGGACAGGGTCATGCAACAGAGTATTCATGATTTCTTGTGCATCACGATTGATAGTGGCACTGAAGAACGCAGCGTGGCGCTCCTGAGGTAACTTGGCAATCAGATACTTGATGTCTCGGCGAAAACCAATGTCCAGCATCCGGTCCACTTCATCCAGCACGATGTTAGTGAACATCTGCGTGTTGATAGCACCGCGGTCAATTAAATCTTTCAATCTTCCTGGTGTACCAATCACAAAGTGGGGATTTTCCCGAAGGCTGTTCATCTGCAGTGACAAGCTGGCGCCACCGATGGCTACGCACACACTTACGTGCAAACCGCGAGCGAAGGCTTTAAACTCTTCGTCAATTTGCAAAGCCAATTCTCTAGTTGGGGCAACAATCATCACACCCTGGGTGTTATCCTTCATGACCTTGTTGATCAGAGGTAAAAGGAATGCGGCAGTCTTGCCGGTTCCGGTGTTGGCTATACCCACTACATCTCGACCTTCCAAAAGTGGAGGGATAGTCTGATCCTGAATGGGTGTGGGCGCGGCGTAGCCGCGCTTGAGCACATTGGCCAGCAAAGCTGGTTCAAAGCCAAATGACTCAAACGTGTTCTGAGGTACGTAGAGTGACTCTTCAACTTGGGCTACAGGTGCATTTATGTAGCGGTCCTTGCGGATGGTTGATGGCTTGAAGCTCCGACCCTGTTGCCGGTTGCCACCACCCCATCTGCCTTGCTGCGGTCTAGCCGAGCGTTGGCCAAAAGAAGAAGTACGATTTTGTTGAGGTCGGTCTGAAAATGAACGAGAACGACCCGCATGTGAGTAAGACATGTGTTCCTTTTACTTTAGCGGAGAGAATCTCATCATCCGCCAGTCTTGGGGGATTTCAAACCGATACGGGCAGTATAGCACGAAATGGCCTATAAGTCAAAAGTCGAGGGTATAGAAATGAAGTCTATTAGTCATCAAGAGCGATAAAGCCTTGGGTGCCAGGTGGTAAAATCCCATTTGCATCTTTTGCATTGCTGACAGCTGCTGGAAGGTCGGTGGCACTTGGAATTTTATATTGCTTTCCGTCTATAATAATAACGGCCACATACACGTTATTTGAGGATGGGTTGGCAATTTTGTTAATTATTCCTGCTGTGCGTGCAAGTGAAACAAGTTCTGGAATATTATAATCATCGGCACCCATGTCGTGATACACGCCATCTATGGGTTCAAGATTTACTACTGTTGAATCGTCAACCACAGTCTCAGGATTTCCAAAAACGTCGATTTCTGTTGAAGCGTCAGTGTCATCAACTGTTTCGCTCTCGCTCTGTGAGCTGCCCGTAGCCTCACTCGTAGGTGGCGCTATACCCAAACCCCAACAAGAAGTGAGAGCCAAAGCCAACATACCCATAAACACGGTTAGCTTAGTGAATCTAAAGCGTAGGTTTTCTGGACTATAAGAATTGATTGGCATATCAATTTCCTTTCTGATATACACATTCATTGTATACCCACTAGTCAAGTTAGATATATTTAGATGCGTTTATATCCAGGGTCTAGCGCGGATTTAGTTTTGACACCAGGTTTTGCGTACAGTAAAATACTTTCAATTAAATAACAGCGCTGAACGGAAGAAAGAGTGCCTGGACCAGATCCAGCACACTCTGGGCCAACCGGGAGCTGACTATAACCGAGTCTTGCCAGCGGGTGAGACCTCCTAAGTAGATCCGGAAACCGAACCGTAAAAACACGGATGCTGAACAAACTTCAGCTAGTAAGGCTTGGCTGGTAATAGTCAAGCAAACCAAGGTGGTACCACGAGAACCTCGTCCTTGATTCATGAATACGCATTGCGTGTCATGAGCCAAGTACGAGGTTTTTTAGTGCCTTCGCCAAGGCGAAGGGAAGAGAGGGAGTATGACCAAACTTACACCAGACGAACTACGCCAAGCGTACTTGGATTTTTTTGCTGAACGGGGACATGTAGTTGTGCCTTCGGCACGACTGGTGCCAGAGGGAGATCCTACGACCTTGTTCACTGGCTCTGGTATGCAGCCCATGATGCCCTACCTTTTAGGCAAGGAGTATCCAGACGGCAAGCGGATTGTGGATTCACAAAAATGCTTTAGAGCTGTCGATATAGATGAAGTGGGGGACAACAGGCACACGACTTTTTTTGAAATGCTGGGCAACTGGTCGCTAGGCGACTACTTCAAGACAGAACAATTGCGTTGGTTTTTTGAGTTTTTAACCAAAAAAGTTGGTCTCGAGCCAAATCGACTGTTTGTGACGGTCTTTGCCGGCAGGCAGGACATTGGCATACCTCAGGATGACGAAGCTGTCGAAGTTTGGCAAAAACTATTCTCTGAGGTGGGGATCACTGCTACAGCCAAGGCAGATGCTGCAGAGCAGGGGATGGGTGACGCTAGAATTTTCTACTACCCCGCTGAAAAAAACTGGTGGTCCAGAGCGGGCAAGCCAGAGCTAATGCCCATAGGCGAGCCCGGTGGTCCAGATAGTGAAGTCTTTTATGACTTTGGAGCAGAGCGACTTTTCCATGAAAATTCCCCCTTTGCCGCTGAACCATGTCACCCCAACTGCGACTGTGGTCGGTTCTTGGAGATAGGCAACAGCGTGTTTATGACCTACCTCAAGACTGACGCCGGATTTGTGCCACTCGAGCAAAAAAATATTGACTTTGGTGGGGGATTTGAACGGATATTGGCCGCTGCCAACCAAGACCCCGATGTATTTTTGACTCCCCTCTTCTCCCCGATCATTTCTGCACTCGAG
>CAZSHY010000081.1:0-3154 GCA_964607125.1 uncultured Pseudomonadales bacterium
GAATAGCCTTGTACTCATCCTCAATCTTTTGGCGCTCCAAGGCAGCTAAGCGTTTCAGCTGCATCTCGAGAATGGCGGTGGCTTGAATTTCGGAGAGGCCAAATTTTTTCATCAAAGCCTGCCGTGCGGCATCGGTGTCGGCGCTGCGGCGGATGGTTTCAATCACATCATCCAGGTTGTTGAGAGCAATCAGCAGGCCTTCCAAAATGTGGGCGCGCTGGCGGGCTTCGTCCAGTTCAAATTGACTGCGGCGAACCACGATCAGGAGCCGGTGAGAGATAAACTCCATCAAAATCTGGCGAATGTTCATGGTTTGGGGCGTGCCCTCTGAGGTCAGTGCCACCATGTTGACGGGGAAAGTTGTCTGGAGCTCTGAGAATTTGAAGAGCTTGTTGAGCACAACTTTGGGTCGGGCATCGCGCTTGAGATCAATGGTCACCTGCATGCCGACGCGGTCGGAGTCATCATTGAGGTCGCGAATGCCCTCAATTTTTTTGTCGCGGACCAGGGTGGCGATTTTTTCCAGTAGTCTGGCCTTGTTGACTTGGTATGGCAGTTCGGTGATCAGGATCTGATAACTGCCGGTTTTGCTCTCTTCGATCTTGGCTTTGGCCCGAATGACTACTCGGCCTCGGCCGGTGCGATACGCTTCTTTGATTGCTTCGTGATCGTAAATGATGCCGCCGGTGGGGAAATCTGGCCCCTTGATGTGCTCAACCAGGTCATCAATGGTGGCTTCGGTTTGGAAACGACCGGCCAGCAGTTGGGCTTCGGTGGACATGAGTAGGTCAATTTGAGCGTGACGCTGGTTCATGTCATCACTGGGTTTGTCAGAGAGCTTGAGAGCCGCGGCTTCTGGCAGTTGTTCGGCACTCCCCTTCTCTATCATTACGCCAATAGCTTCACACACCTCGACTAGGTTATGGGGTGGGATTTTGGTAGCCATACCGACCGCGATACCCTCGGCACCCATGAGGAGCAAGTTGGGGATCTTGGCTGGCAGGACGGTGGGCTCTTGGAGTGAACCATCAAAGTTGTCAATAAAGGGCACGGTTTTTTTGTCCAGGTCAGCCAGCAGTTCCTTGGCGATCTTGGACATACGTGCCTCGGTGTAACGCATGGCAGCTGGGGAGTCTCCGTCAACTGAACCAAAGTTACCCTGACCATCAACCAGCTGGTAGCGCATGGCAAAATCTTGGGCCAAGCGGACCATAGCCTGGTAGACAGGCGCATCACCATGAGGGTGATATTTACCTAGCACATCACCGACGATACGAGCTGACTTTTTGTAGGCACTGGTGTGGTGAATACCGCTCCGGTACATGGAGTAAAGAATTCTCCGGTGCACAGGCTTGAGACCATCGCGGACATCTGGCAGCGCCCGAGCCACGATCACGCTCATAGCGTAATCTAGGTACGACTTCTCCATCTCGTCTTTGATGGAGGTGTGCTTGAGCTTGCCATAACGAGTTTCCTCGATGGTGCCGATCAGGGACTCAACTGGCATAGCCGAAACTGGGGTATCCCCGGTTTCGTCGCTGATTTCCTCTAGTACTTGATCGGTGTCTACTGGTTGGTCAGTCATACAATGTTTCTATTATTCTGCTCTCTTAACAGCCGCTTCATACACTGCTTGGGCGTCTGCTACGCCTTTCCAGTCGCGGAGCTTGACGAATTTCCCCTGCTCCAAATCTTTGTAGTGCTCAAAAAAGTGGCGAATTTCTCGCTTTTTGGCCTCTGGAACATCATCAACTGATGACCACTCGCCGCAGATGGGGTCAATTTTGGTGGTGGCAGGTACGCACAGGACCTTGTGGTCCACGCCCTCTTCGTCTTCCATTTCCAGGAGGCCGATGATCTTGGACTTAACCACTACGCCGGGCATAATTGGGCGGGAGATGAATAAAAGCGCGTCAAGTGCGTCGCCATCTTCACCATGTGTGCCCTTAATCAGGCCGTAGTTGACTGGGTAGCTCATGGCGGTGGGCATGAGGCGGTCAACGGTTAGTTCTAGAGTTTCTTCATCTAGCTCGTACTTGACGTTTGAGCCCTCGGGGATTTCGATGAGGACTTTAAGGGTAGGTTGGTCTGACATAGGTCCTTTCTGTTTGATGTACTAAGCTGGATTTCTGCCGTGTTTTTCCAATGTTGAAAGTAGGTACTTAAATGTTTCTATGTCATCACCAGAAATTTCTTTCAAGTTTGAAAAGAAAGTTGTAGCACGGTCTGATTGTAATAAATCTGCGGCGCTGTTAACTAATACGATCAGATGGTCATTTAGTTCGTCATCTGAGTTAAATCTGGGCAAAGTTAGAAGCTGTTTTGGTTGCTTCATAGTATTAGATATTAGCATTATGAGAGTTTCTTTTTCATCGGTGCTCAATGATGCGAGTGCAGTCTGAGTCATGAATTTATGGGCTTTTAACCTTCTTCCAAAGTCACAAAGATAGGAGCTAATTAAATCAGAAGGAATTGGCTTAGGTGAAAGATAATCTGTATTTTGGTCAGGACTATTCATTGTTTTAAGTTCTCCTATATATCCAAATTCGCCAGCTTGGCTCGACTTTGGATAAACTTTTTACGAGGGACGACGTCGTCGCCCATGAGGGTACTAAAGGTCTGGTCTGCCTTGTCAGCATCCTCTATGGAAATGCGTTTCAGCATCCGGGTGGCGGGGTTCATGGTGGTATCCCAGAGCTGTTCGGGGTTCATTTCACCCAAACCCTTATATCGTTGGATGCCGATGGTTGCCTTGGGGTTGTCCTTTTTGATCTGTTCTACCAGTACGTCTTTGTCGGCTTCGTCGTAGAGGTAGCGGTCGGTTTTGTTGTAGGTGACCTTGAACAGCGGCGGCATGGCCACATACAGGTAGCCAGCCTTGACGATCTCTGGTAAGTGACGGAAGAAAAAGGTCAGGCCGAGAGTGGTAATATGCTCTCCATCAACGTCAGCGTCATTCATCAGAATAATGCGATGGTAGCGCAGGTTGCCCGGATCAAAGGTGTCGCCAATGCCCGCGCCCAGAGCGATGACTAAGTTTTTAAGTTCTTCAAAGGCCACGATTTTGTCCAACCGGGCACGCTCGGTGTTGAGGATTTTACCGCGCAGCGGGAAAATGGCTTGGAATTTGCGGTCACGACCTTGCTTAGCACTT
>CAZSHY010000082.1:0-3123 GCA_964607125.1 uncultured Pseudomonadales bacterium
TTCTAAAAATGGTTTGTTTAAACATCGTGAAAAACATTGGCAGTTGGACCAAGATAAGTAAAAGTAAGGAGATAGTAACTAAAGTATTTCTCAGATTGAAGCCAAAAATTACTTTGTTTGGGTGTATCAAGTTCAATGATTCAGACCACACAATCGCAAAAATTGGCAGCCAAGAAATTACATATCTGGCATTAACGTCATAGAACAATAACAATAGTGGCAGATGAGCAGCAGATGCAAGCAGCAAGCTCCATTTAAAACGAGACTTTCGTGAGTGATAGATCAAAAATGTGTATGACGCTACCGTTATTAACGGCACTGTTAAGAAAATATTTTCCCAGAGCATAAATGTGGGCATGCCAAGTATCATGAAAATATATTTGCTCAAGTTTAATGGTATGTAGCTAAAGCTGAAAAAATTGTGATCACCGGTTAACAGCAGTCTGACCAGACTATTTATTTGAAAGTGCAATACGAACGACACGTGAACGACTAGGCTGGCAGCTGTAGCTATTACAACTGGTAAGCTAAATTTCTTTAGTTGAAGAAGAAGAGGGATGCTGGCAAGTCCGAGCGCAACTGGGACGGCAGAAAACTTGGCCAGACCTATGACCAGACAAGCTGTCCAAAAAACCATCAGCTGAGAATGTTTAGAGTCTCTTAACCAGTTTTCCAGCGCCAGGAGAGATCCAGCGCAAGCTACCCAGACTAAGGTTTCTGCCATTGCGAGTGTTGGCAGCCACCACAGAACTGCGTGGCACATTAAAAACCAGAGTGCATAAATAGCTAGTTTTGGTGTTCGCAAATATATTAATTTCCACACCATCCACAAACCCACTCCGCTCAAGATGGTGTTAGCTAAAACGAAAACCATGGGGTGGTTGGAAAGTGTATAAAACGGACTAAGTAGTGCAGGATAAAGCCAGGATATTTCGGGTTGGAATGAAGTATTTTCGTTTAAACGAAAACCGGAGCCACTGGCGAGCGACTTTGCCATACCGATGTAGTACAGAGAATCAGGGTATGGTTCTAAATTAAAAGCAACATGCTGACTTGAAAAAAGAGTCCCGAGACAAAATAATATATAAATTATTATAGAAGCGGCGGCTAATCTAGGGGAATGATTAAATAATCTGATATACTGGATCTGCCAATGAACATTCATACCTCTCATCGTATCACGAGTCCAATTCTTGTGCTTCTCTACAACCGAGCCGATTTGGCTGAGAAACAACTCAATTATATTATTCAGGAATTGAAGGCACCCAAGGTATATATCGCCATTGATGGACCTAAAGCCAATCAAGTCGATCAAAAAAATGTTGCCGAGGTATTGGAGGTGGCAAAAAAAGCTCGCAAACAGGCTCCGAGAGGATGCGAAGTAATAATATCGTCCTCTGAAAGTAATTTGGGATGTAAGCGAGGGGTTCTGAAAGCAGTGGACTGGTTCTTTTCTAAGGAACCTGAGGGAATCATCATCGAAGACGATTGTGTGCCTGAGCCCTCCTTTTTTCAGTTCTGTGACGAGCTATTAGTCAGATACAGAGATGACCAGCGCGTCGGATTAATTTGTGGTTCAAATCCCATGGTCAGCACCCCTGTTAAAGACAGCTATATTTTTTCCAATCAAACAATTATTTGGGGTTGGGCAGCTTGGAGAAGGTCCTGGAGGGACACAGAAGCCGTAAGGAAAATTGAGTCAAAATTGCTAGAAAATCCGCAGCTTAATACTTTTCTACTTAAAAAGACCTCAGCTAAGCATCTGGCCACATTCTCAAAAGTTCTAGACAATAAGATCGACACATGGGATTATATTTGGTACTTCACGACTTTATTATCAAATAGGCTTGCCATCGTTCCACAGCATAACGCGGTGACCAATATTGGGTTTGGAGATAGAGCAACTCATACCCATCTAAGAACTACTCAGGCTGAGTTGCCAACTCGCCCAATTGAGTTTCCACTCAGGCATCCCCAATTTGTGACTGTCAATCAAAATTTTGAACAAGGCTACCTGAGCCAATCTACGCCACTGGCTCTCATTTGGTCACTGGCAGTTGCATGGCTTCGTGATCGTGGGTTTTTTCGCCGATAATTGGTTGCCAAAAGACAGTTTGTGTCACGAGGTAGACCAAAAGCGGCACGGTAAACATGCTCATACGCATGACAGATCCGCCAATCAAATCCCAAGTTTGATAAGTGAAGCTGAAATAGTAAGTACCTGCGGTAATCATGGCAAAGAAGAAAGCCAGGAATCCGACGATCATTTTATTTTGAAATTTTCTTATGACTGATTTATCAAAAATAACCACTACGACGGCTAAGCATAATAAAAATAGTTGCGGTTGTATCAAGTACTTCCAAATATAGTCTAGAACTAGAAATCCATTTCTCAAAATACTGCTGGTGGATACTTCTGGGAGTGCCAGTGAAGCAGATTGGTCAGTCGCTCCTGCTACCACTGGAGGTAAATTAAGGGATGTGACATAAACTGGCCAGAATTGATGTATGCCAATGAACAGGCACATACCTGCAGCTAAGTAGCTAGCGCTCCGCCATCGTTTTTTCCAAAGAAAAGTAACAAAAATTAAAGCGAGTGGCACTATCCAAAATGGCTCACTTTGACGAACCCAGGTGCTGGCAGCTAAGAGGAGTAGCGATAAGACTAAGTCGGATGCAAGATTGGTTTTGAGCCACTCTAAGCAATACAAAGTTCCAAAACAAAAGAAAATTGTATACGGTAAATTTGTATAAGCTACGGTCACGTGCTCAGCGAAAAGTGGACTAAAGACTAGTAAAAATACACCTAAAATGGCATGTTTATTGGTAGTGACGCGTCTAAGTAAGCCAAAGAAGGTTATTAACGCGGAAACAAATAAATAACTGTACCAAATTTTGGCGTGAGGAAAGCCAACTAGGTAGCTGAGTCCATGGAGTAGAGACGTGAACGGGGGGTAATGAAAGAAATATCCAAGTTCAATACCTGAGGCCCAGCTGTGTTCAGAAGGAATTAATAATGCTCTAAAGTCGTAAAGCGCGACAGCGTCCCAGTCTGAAATAGGCCAAACCAGGTTGGAAATAGTTGTTGCCAGAATATAACCTCCAATAGCAATCATAAAAATA
>CAZSHY010000083.1:0-3111 GCA_964607125.1 uncultured Pseudomonadales bacterium
GTGCAGCGGTTTACTAAACCGCCGTTCGCAAGAACCGCGGGTTCGAATCCCGCCCCTTCCGCATAGAAAAATACCCGGATGGAGCACATTAGAGAAATATATTAGTGCGAGCCATCCCGCCCCTTCCGGTAACTAGCCCATGAGTATTCAGCTATTTTATGAAAAAACTCAAAGTTTCAATTCAAGATGAACGCACCCTCGTGCTCCAGGAAGATGGCGCAAAGGGTGACACTATCGACTTGTCTACGCTCCATGAGCTAGATATTGATAGATCAACCATAGCCGGGGTAGTTTCTTCCATAAAAAGAAATGTGTTTGATGAAGAAGTGGCCAAAGTCCGCAAAAACATTGAGCAGCAAAAAGCGCTTGAATCACAATTAAAAGAGCAAAAACTTCTTGAGAAAATTCAACTCCTAGAGCAAGAAAAACAGGCAGCAGTAAAACTGGCCGAGGCCACTGCTAAAAATATGTCTCAGGAGGACTTGTCCAAGAAAAATGCAGAGATTGCTTCGCTGCGAGCTCAGATGCAGGCAGCCACCACTGAGCAAAAATTAGCAGTCACGCAGGCCGTGACGGTGGTGGAAAAAGAACGAGACCAACTGCTTCACCAGCTTAATTCCAAGGATTCAGAAACAAAACTACTCGCAGCCTCTCTCAAGGATAAGTATGAGCATGAACTTAAAACCAAAGAGGAGCTGATACAGTACTACAAGGATCTCAAGGTTAAGCTGTCTACTAAAATGCTTGGTGAAACGCTCGAGTTACACTGTGAGGTTGAATTTAACAGAATCAGAGCGACTGCGTTTAGAAACGCGTACTTTGAGAAGGACAATGACTCTCGCAGCGGCAGTAAAGGTGACTATATTTTCAAAGAGGCAGATGAGCAGGGTGTAGAAATTCTCAGCATTATGTTCGAAATGAAAAACGAGGGTGATGAGACGGCCACAAAAAAGAGAAATGAAGATTTTCTCAAAGAGTTGGATAAAGATAGAACTGAAAAAGGATGTGAGTATGCCGTCCTAGTTTCCCTCTTGGAGGCAGATAGCGAGCTGTACAACACGGGCATAGTGGACATGTCACACAAGTACCCCAAAATGTATGTGATTCGACCACAGTTTTTTATTCCCATTATCACCATTTTGCGAAACGCAGCGCTCAATAGCTTGCAGTATAAATCTGAGCTAGCGCTCGTTAGGGAACAAAATGTGGATGTTTCAAATTTTGAGCAGCAGCTTGATGAGTTTAAAAATTCATTTGGTCGAAACTTTCGTTTGGCCTCAGAAAAATTCAAAACTGCTATTGAAAGTATCGATAAATCAATCGAACAGCTCCAAAAAACCAAAGAAAACCTGCTCAGATCTGATGACAACTTGCGCATTGCCAATACCAAAGCCGAAGATCTGAGCATTAAAAAGTTGACACGAGGTAACCCTACTATGCAGAAGAAATTTGAGCAGTCTAACAGTGGATAAACGGCAGACGCAGACTGCAACATTGTTCATTTTGACGTAGAAATATAAGTTACGGAAACTTGGGCTTAACCAACTTAAAATATTAAATGAGTGTACACTGTAACTATGGACTACATCACATTTTTGCGTCAATTTCGTATCGGCCCACTTGCTATCTTTGATCTAGTGCTCGGCTACATTGGCATGCTGGTATTGTCACCATTGCTCACAAAACTCTTTTCGTTTCTTCACGTATCAATTCCTTGGACAGCTTGGTTGTGGTGGATGTTACCAATCTCGGTCGTGTTTCACATTATTTTTCGTCAAAATACGCCTCTCATGAAAACACTCACTCAACCACAGGAATTTCTGATGGTCGGGGTCGTACTTGGACTCATGATCTATATGGGGGCTAGAAACTGCACGCTCATTAAGTAGACCTTGTAGCATACAAATATCCAAATGGAGAGCTGCCGTCCCAGGCTAACCTGACTGTGAAGCCGGCTTTAACCAAGAGTTTTTCCAGCTGTTGGTGTGACAGAGTTGAGCAGTTGTCATGAAACTCTAGAGCGATGTTGCTAATGACACTGAGCGTGCTATCAGTCAGCGACGAAAACAGTTCTCCCTCCTCACCTTCACAGTCAACCTTAAGTAGCGCTATGTTTTTAATGACATGTTTTTTGAGGAGATCGGTAAATGCGTAGGTTTTTACAAGCAGCGAGCCGGTGCTTTTGTCTGCTAGGTAGAAGCTATGACCTGAATCACTTGTCTGAGCAAATAAGTGGCGCTTACCAGTCTGTTTGGAGATAGCGGCTTGTTCTAGGATCACATTTTTAATCCGATTGCGTTTCAAGTTGCGGCGAAGGCGTAGGCAATTTTCGGCAAAGGGCTCGACTGTCAGAATTTTTCCCGATGTCAATTGCCGTGCGTAAATGCTGAACACTCCCACATTGGCACCAATATCCACGATCACGCCCGTTTTCTCAATTTTCAGATCGGGTGGGTTGTATCGGTGTTCAAACCAAACCTCCTTAATTATCTCAAACAAATTATTGGAGGTGCTGGCTGCAAAGGTTGTGCCGTTTTTGAGTGTCAGCTCACCGACTGGCAGCTTGCGCAGCAGTCGCACAAAAATTCTTAAGGGTTGGCGGACTTTCTTCAGTAGTAGAATTAGGGTTTTGAGATAGAAGACCGACCTAGACAAGAGTTTCATTGCAAGACCAAATATACTCCAACAAGAAGTAAAAACAAGCTTTCGAACATTTAATGACCCTGATTACTCGTACCTCAGCGCATTAAGTGCGGAAATTTTGGTAGCTCGATACGAAGGGTACATACCAGTTGCGACAGCGATGACAAATGATAGTCCAATAATGCTGGCTCCCAGGTAGAAAGGAATATACACCAGCTGAATATAGCCAAGCCCTTTGGTGACGGAGAGAATGGAAAGAACAAAACTAAGTAATTGGCCAGCAATCACACTCAAAACCAGACCGCAAATGCCACCGGATAAGCCCATGACGATTGATTCAGCTAAGAAGAGTCGCTTGACCTCGTTTGACTTCATACCGATAGCTTTAATTAAACCAACTTCTCTGGTTTTTTACAAAATTGAAACTGTAAGTGTGTTGAAAATGCCTAACGCAGCCACGCTCAGAGC
>CAZSHY010000084.1:0-2872 GCA_964607125.1 uncultured Pseudomonadales bacterium
ACTACGCTCGTAAACCTCGAATCATTACAAGATGACTCTACTTCTTCAGAAACGAAACTTCTTCCATTTGTGTCCACTGAAGATGCGGTGAAGCTAGTTAAAAATGCAGTAACAGAGTGGATCAGAATAGTTGAACAAACGGCTACCAGTCGAGACATTGTCGCGATAAAAAATGTTTTACCTCAAAACAGCTGATCATTTTTAGATGCGCAATCGGCTTACAGATGTGAATTTGCTAGCGAAATCAAATTGACGTGGGTCCTGTATAATAGTGCCTTCACATGTCCCGCTTTGCCCACAAAAAAACCAGCAGCTTCGAGACCGACGCTCAGGATGCCTACGAGCACGGCTACTCGTACCCCACGACCAGTTACGCGCACATTAGCCAGCCAGGACTGAGCGAGGGTGTGGTCAGGGAAATTTCTCACATCAAAGAAGAGCCGGACTGGATGCTGGCTAAAAGACTTGAGGCGCTCAAGATTTTTGAAGCTAAACCCATGCAGCCCTGGGGCCCGGACTTATCTGCCATTAATTTTGATGAAATTCATTACTACCTGCGGCCAGCTGACAGCGCAGGTAAAACTCTAGCGGACATCCCAGCCGAGGTGAGGGCCACCTACGAGCGCTTGGGAATTGCCAAGGCCGAGCAGGAGGCGCTGGCTGGCATTAAGTTTCAGTATGACTCAGAGGTGGTGTACGGATCGCTCAAAGATGTTTATGCCAAAGACGGCGTGATTTTTTTGTCCATGGACGAGGGTCTGCGCCAATATCCAGATCTAGTCAAAGAGTATTTCAGCAAAGTCATCCCTAGTGGGGACAACAAATTTGCCGCACTCAACACTGCTGCCTGGAGCGGTGGCTCGTTTGTGTATGTTCCGCCAGGAGTGCACGTCAAAATGCCGCTCCAAACCTACTTTAGAATCAACGCTGAGAACGCTGGCCAGTTTGAGCGGACTCTGATCATCGTGGGCGAAGGTGCCAAAGTGCACTACATCGAAGGCTGCTTTGTTGCAGGCACGAGCGTGTTGACTGACCGTGGGGTGATTCAGATTGAGAATGTTGAACCGGGAGACGAAGTATTGACTCATGAAGGCAGATATAGATCTGTAAAAAATACACAGCTCAGATCATATTCTGGTAATCTCCACACCCTAACCGTGGTAGGACAACCTCATGAAAAAATTACTGCCACCGACGAACATCCATTTTTAGTGGTCAAACGAATCTTGCCAAACGAGCGCAATCATGTCTGGGAACCAAACTGGCTGCCCATAAAGCAAATTCAGAAGGGTGATTACCTTGCTATTCCAATAAGTCAGGTCTATGAAGTAAATGACGAAATTAATTATTTGATTCCGATTGGCCTTGGCGGACACGGTTGGGTCGGCGAAGAGCTGGTCATACCATGCTCTGAGGAACTATTTCGTTTGATTGGGTACTATCTTGCTGAAGGCAGCATTAGTGGAGGTTACTATCTTAACTTCAGTTTTTCAGAACTAGAAAGATCATATATTGATGACGTTAAAGACCTGATAACCAAGGTATTTCGCGTAACATCTTTCTCTGAGTCTGCTCAGCCTAAAAATCATGGTGTCTCAGTTGTTGTTCGCTCTGTTCGACTTTGTAGGTTTTTTGAGCAGTTTGGAACTCATTCCTCTGAAAAAAATGTTCCAGCGTGGGTAATGAATGAGAGCATTGAGAAACAAAAGCAACTCATTCTCGGCTGGTTCAGAGGAGATGGCAATTACTATAGGAAAAACAACAAATCGGGCTTCAAGGAGGTTTTCCGTATCTGCACCGTGTCGAATACTCTTGCCAATCAAGGCAGAATGATCTTGGCACGAATTGGCATAGCATCATCTCTCAATGCGAATAGAAGAGTAAAAAGACAGACTATGTTTACGATTATAGTTGGCGGTGAGTATATGATCGCATTCGGAGAACTTGTCGATAGACCTGTTCAACTGAAAATGTGGGGAAGGAAACACGCGACCTTTTTCCACTTAGATTCTAAATACATGTACGTTCCAGTCAAGAAAGTTGAGATTAGTGAAGTGTTAAGTACGTCAGTGTACAACTTTGCAGTTGAGGAAGACGAAAGCTATGTTGTTGGGGGTGTTGCTGTACACAATTGCACTGCCCCGAGTTTCTCCACCGGCTCCCTCCACTCTGCGGTAGTTGAAATTTTTGTCAAAAAAGGAGCCCGCTGCCAATACACCACCGTTCAGAACTGGTACAAGAACGTCTATAACCTGGTCACCAAACGAGCTTGGGTGGAGGCAGAGGCTGAAATGGTGTGGACAGATTTCAATATGGGCTCAAAAATAACAATGAAGTATCCGTCTTTTATCCTCGCTGGCGCTGGAGCCAAAGGAGAAACCTTGTCCATGGCCTTGGCCGGGGCAGGTCAGCACCAAGACACAGGTTCCAAGGCCATCCACTTGGCGCCTCACACCAGCTCGACCATTTTGTCCAAGTCCATTAGTAAAGACGGCGGTAGAACCAGTTATCGTGGTACGGTCAACGTAGGCCCGCTAGCGAAGGGAAGTAAAAACACCGTTATTTGCGATGCTTTGTTGCTTGATAGCCGCTCCCGCTCTGACACCTACCCCACAGACAAGGTTTTTAATAGTGACGTAGAAGTGCAGCACGAGGCTACCGTCAGCAAGATTGGCGATGATCAGCTGTTTTACCTGATGAGCCGAGGCGTAACCGAGGAGGATGCGCGCAAGCTGATCGTGAATGGGTTTGTGGAGGATTTGGTCCGCAAGTTGCCATTGGAGTACGCAGTGGAGATGAATAGGCTGATAGACCATGAAATGGAGGGAAGCATCGGCTGATTCAAACTTCATGCACTTCTTCTTTCTTCCGT
>CAZSHY010000085.1:0-1979 GCA_964607125.1 uncultured Pseudomonadales bacterium
GCCTGGCTCGAGGCCCTTGACCACCTCCCAAAGCGCCTGCGCACCCCACCATGCCCAACTCGCGACCTGAGCTACAACGAAACTGGGTATCCACAGCACCGGAGCGCCCACAGAAAACTTATTGGTAATTAGTCCGGTAACCGGAGAAATTTCCGGTGGATGCGGGAAACCACCGTCAGCTCTAAATGCTTCATTGATAAAGTTTAGGTCTTGGTCTACCACTAGGCTGCGGGTGTATGCATAGTAATAAAGAGTGTCGCCCCACAGCACAGAGCCGACGCGAGCTACTCCCGCCGCATACAGCACCACGCTAATTCCAAAGAGCACGCTAAATATCCAGTGAGGATGACGAAGCATGGGGCTATTGTAACGCAATCTTGATCCGTGCCTCACCCAGTTGCGCTAACTCACCATTGCTGGAGCGCAGTTGCACGACATACTCATTTGCACCCGGATGCAGCGCAAAATTGCCAGAAACCTTACGACTTGGCGTACTTGTATTATGCACGACCTCTGTAACTGCCAAAATGGCACCGCTCGATTTATTCTTGAGTCGCGCATAAACCTCGCCACTCACAATCGAGACAGTTGCCTCAAAGGTGGCTGTCGTGGCAGCACCATACTGTTTGGGGTCAAGTGAAATAGTCGTGGTATCCAGATCAGTCCAGTCTAGGTTTCTGGTTGAGCCAGAACCCAAATGCACGAAGTACTCCTTGGCTCCTGTGTTGGCGTATGTCGCCAGAGCTGACCCAGTTTGTTTGCTAGGTGTCACCAGTGCTTGTGCCGAAGGTGTAGCTGCTGCTAGGGCGGCCACGCTGGCTTCAAGTTGATCAATACGCACAACAGCTGCTTGCAAGCTAGCGCTCAGTGACGCGCTCGTGACTGAGGGTGCAGACTCAACACCTGGCAGTGGTTGACGAGCTAAAAGCGTGTGGAGTTGTTTTTGTCCCCACCACAGGTACCCACCAAGGAACCAAAGTAGTAGCACATTTACAGATAGAAGAACCGCGACATATTTTGACTGAACAGACATTACTACTCAGTATAGCAAAAAAACTACCTTCAAACGCGAGTCGCACGACCTCGTGAAACTAAAAATGGTAAAATCTAACGTATGAAACGAGGCGTAATCACCGTCACCCAATCTGAGGAGCAGGAATTAATGGATCTGGCCAAGAATAGTCCGCGCTTGCAGCAACTTTGCCACAGGTTGACTTCGGCGGCGGTGGTGGCGCAAGCGGTGCCAACTGATGCGCAAGCAACCAGTAGTATCGAGATCAATCAGGAGGAAGTTGAAGCCCTTTTGGATATGCTATCACCTGCCAATCAGTCGAATTTGCGAACAATCCTAGTTGAGTGTTTGCGCTAGCTGATCAATTGCCTCTGATTCTGGTACAGATGTTTCACTAAAGGTGGGTACGCCGGTGCCACGAGTGCCTTTGGCAACCGACAGGGCGACTTCTCCAGGATTAGTATAGATGTTGTAGCACTTGATGAAGACATTGCTGACTAATTGCTCGTACAACTTAGACAAGTCCTGTACGTTCTGTTCATGCGCCTCCTGCTCCGGAATGGTTACTGGTTCACCTGATTTCAGCTTGGCCGTATGTTTAATGATCGCCCCGAGCAGAGCACGCAGATCAGCTACCAATTCCCTCAACGTTATAATGGTTACATCCTTGCCCACCTCTCGGTCTTGCTCTAGTTTTAAATTGGGCTCAATCACAGCAGCGATAATGCGCTCAAAAGCACTTAGCTTTGTCTCATCAGGCCTGGTTTGTCCGATTGAATCAACTTGTTCTGAAATCCAAACCAGTACTTGCATCAGGCTATCATTCCAATGGCCCTCCTGGACTCCAGCGCTAAGAGTCTTGTCATAGACAAGTTGCTGACCGTGAGGCAAGTTGGCTAAATCTGCCTTCTGGTTAGATAATATTTTTTTTGATGCAACTTTAAATTTATCATTGAGTTGCGCGAAG
>CAZSHY010000085.1:1989-2859 GCA_964607125.1 uncultured Pseudomonadales bacterium
CCCTCTTCTACCTCGATAATTATCCAAAATTCCTCGCCGCCGTAGCGAATCAGTGCATCCTCACGGGTACGAAAAACCTGACGTATTAAACTGGCCAGCTCTGTAAGCACATCGTCACCAACTGCGTGTCCAAAACAGTCGTTTACTTGCTTAAACCAGTCAATGTCAATTTGCATCATGAACAGTTGACCGGTCTTCGGATGCTCGGTCTCTGGACTGTTTCTACTCTGCCCATAACTCACCGAGTGATCAAACAGCCATTTCATTAATGACAGTCTGTTTGATAGACCAGTAAGCGTGTCTCTGCCTGCGCGCTCTTTGTGTAAATCGGCCAACTTGCGATACTTTTCTACAACGGGAGTAATCTGACGCATACCATCTAATGCAGTATTTATGGCCATTACTTCAGCTTGCGAGAGCTTGAAACGACCGTCTAGTAGCTCGGCTAAGGCAATTTGACCTGCATTTTTGAGCGGTTCGGACGAGTTGCGTAGAACTTCTTGCAGGTCCTTGGCTGTTAATTCTTTCAGCGATGAATCGCTTGAAATGTATTTCAATAGCTGAAACAAAGTGTTCTCCCACCTAAGTCCGCTGCTACTGGAGTCATCTGTCAATTCAAAAGGAGTCAGTTTAATCACCCTGCCATTTGAACCCTTGACTTGAACCGGTGCATTAAGTTGCCTGTTAACCTTAATTAGAAAATCGGTCAAAGACGTATTTTCGAAAATCATGGCTTCAGTCTTGGCTGCAGCATCAACATCGAGATCAGTTGGCGATTCGCGGACCATAGGTGCGGGGGCAGTTGGATCGGAAGTAATCTCTAATTCTGCATTCATATCGTGGCCAGCACAGCGAATATTTCATGTTTGC
>CAZSHY010000086.1:0-2846 GCA_964607125.1 uncultured Pseudomonadales bacterium
TAACTCCACTAGAATCTGTTCGCGCTCGTAAGGCATACGGCCTGCCAGAAACTTTCAATTCATACGCTAGCAAAGTGGTGTTGTTCAATCGCGAGGTTTCACCAGATAGAGTTCATCTCATCTTTGTGAACGAAAAACTGGGTTTTTAGCCACTCGGCTGGAAACTTGAAATCCCAGCGCCAGAGCTACCATTAGTCCAAACGCCATATACCATAGGAATTGACTAAGTTGGCCATTTTCAACCATTGCGCCAACCATTACCGCAAAAAGTACGTGTGGTAGTTTGGTAATGAGTGCTAAAGAGGACAATGTGGTGGCGCGGTATCGCGATGGTATTTCTTGGTTTACCAACACTGAAGCCCACGGGTAACTTAGCGTTCCGCTAATTAATATAAGCATCATGGCTGCCACACCAAATAATCCAAGAGGGAAAGTGCTTAAAATAAGTCCGGTTAACATGACAATAATTAATGCATAAAATCCTCGCTTTTCACCAACCAGCTTTCGGAGCTTGGGCAAAAACGCAACAGCAGCTGCTCCAACGATGTTAAATGCTGCATATAACCATGCCTGCTCACTTTCAAGCAGGCCAAAGCTTTTAGCAGAGGCTGGCTTAATTAAACTATAGTCATAAAGATAGTATGTACTTAACAATGCGATTGCCACTAGAGAATACTTTTGAAAGACTGGCCGCAAAAGTTGTCGACCACCATCAATAATTTGGCGAGCATAAGACTTCAAATTGAACTTATATGTATCTATGGCTGGCTCCTTCATACCCATGGCCGCAAAAAAAGCCGCTATGTGCGCTAATGCCCAGAGCGCATTGGGCAGTTTGATATTGAGCAAATAAAGCCACCCGCCTAGTAAAATTGTGAATACAGCTGTAATCCGAGCAATAATTCCGGTTGTGGCTAAAACCTGATCGTAAACTTTGACCTGTTTGTTTTCCAGTAATGTGTCATAAACAATTGCCTCATCCGCTCCTGAAAAGAAAGCCCAACCTGTGTTGAGTAAAAATGAACCGACCCAGAAGTACCAACTAGCGCTGGCTAGAGTCATAAGCGTAATCCCGGACGCAGCTAACAATGCACCTGCCGCCAACGTTTTTTTCCTACCTAAGAAGTCGGCTATGGCGCCAGATGGAATTTCTACGAGTAACCCAAATCCAAAGGTAATCGCGTCCAGCCAACCTAACTCACCTACGCTCATGTAGCGCGTCCAGTAAAAAAACCAATTGCCTTCAATAAACCAGCAGTTTCGCAGTGCAGTCAAAATATAGTGCTGTCTAATGGTGGAAATCGAACTAGCTGGAAACCGACTTTCTAAGCGGGCAATCATATTTTGCAATTATACCCCTTGAACCACCAAAAAGGAGCTCTTGCGAGCTCCTTTTCTTGGTTTCAAAAACAGAAACTATTAAGCGGTAAAGCTTAGTAGCTACTGCCACCACGGCGATCGCGGTTGTAACCACCGCCACCACCTCCGCGGCGATCGTTACCACCACCGAAGCCTCCGCGGCGGTCACCACCACCGAAGCCGCCAGTGCGCTCACGGGGAGCGAAAGGACGAGCCACGTTGACGATGATGGCACGGCCATCAACTTCAGTTCCGTTGGTTGCTTCCATAGCAGTTGCTGCGTCGGCTTCGTTGACGAATTCGACAAAGGCAATACCCTTGGAACGACCAGTCATGCGGTCGATAATTAATTTGACTTCCTGGAGCTCGCCGTATTGGCCGAACAGGTCATTGAGTTGGTCCTCAGTGACTCCATATGGAAGGTTACCCACGAAAAGCTTGCGTGGGTTGACTTGATCAGAGTTGTTCATGTAACTCCCTTGCCCGTAATTGGGCTACTAATACTTCCCTTTGGAACGATTACAGGTTTTCGGGAGTTCAATACTGGGAACCAACCCTTAGTGCTACAATGTTCAAAGTGAGCTTTCATTATACCACAGTCCCTACTAGAAAGTATCTATGATGCATTTGTTGAAACAACCTAGCAAGATCTTGACTATGTTTTCTATGGCTGGGCTAGTTTTTAGCGTACACATGTGCATTCTTTTAGGCACCGATTGGTACTACAGTTTAGCCTGGATGGACATCCTGTTTCACTTTTTAGGCGGGCTGTCCATTGGAGTGGGCTTTTGCAACCTGTTGTCGTTTTTTGAGTCGCACAAGGCCATAAGCTTCACCGACTCCATGGTCTGGAGACTGTTGGTTGTGGCTCTTGTCGCTCTGGCGGCTACGCTCTGGGAGTTTCATGAATATGCCCTAGACTTTTTGATCCACACAGACATGCAGCCGAGCATCACCGACACCATGGCGGATATGTTTCTGGGCTTACTGGGCGGATTGGCCGCCACTTTTATAACACATGCCAAAAAGAGATAAATCAGCCTCTGAATTTGCTCCAGAGCTTGCACTGCTCAAAATTGGCGCCTGCGTGGCAGTTGTCATCCTGCACGCCAGCGTGCCGGTCATTTTCAGCCACGGCGCCACCGGCTGGGGTGACTGGTGGATAGGAATGTTGCTTAATGCCTTGAGCCGCTTTGCTGTACCTGTGTTTATTATGATCAGCGGCGCACTCAGTCTCAACCTTGCGGCCACCGACTCCACCAACTTTTTGCGCAGACGAGCGCGTCGAATTTTGCCCTTAACCTTAATTTTTGTGACAGCCTATCTACTTTTTTTCCATTGGCTGCGTGGTGATGCCCTGACCACTAACTCCATTTGGCAAAGAGTGGTCATGAGCGAACAGTACGAACACTTATACTTTTTGTTTCTACTTATTCAACTTTGGGCACTCACACCTTGGTTTTGGCTATTTTTTAAAGGCCCCAAGC
>CAZSHY010000087.1:0-2768 GCA_964607125.1 uncultured Pseudomonadales bacterium
GCGCTTCTGACCAAGTGACTTTCTATAGTCCGGGGTGCCTGAGCAGCAAATTATACCAAAGTATTGAAGAATCCGCTAGGGGAGAGATGTTTGTTTCAGACTTGCGCCATAGAAACTATGCCCGGTTGGCTGGGGAGCAAACCTCACCTCAGATCCCAAAACATCAGCGCTTGGCGCAATAATTGTTGGCGTCAAATTAGCGCTGGTAACAAAGCTTACGGAGAGGGGAGAGTCACCAACTCCAGGCTGCAACTGGTTAAACAAAGCGTATGAGAACTCGGAGGTGGTGGACAGCGGCAATTTGTAGGTCAATTGAACCGATCTAGTTTCTTGAATTGGAACATTGAGAATGAAGCCAATTACTTTTTTACCCCTCTCAGAGCTGATAAAAAGATCATTTTTACCAACCGCTTGTTTGTCAACCGAGATGACAATGTCGGTAGCCGCCTCATCAAGATAATACCGAACATATGACTTATACGGGCCCTTAGGCCATGAGTTTGATTGAGCTGTGTTCTCGTACGTCGTCGTCCGAGTATGACTAGCAGCGGTGGGGGAGATTTCAACCTGATGATCGGTGCTGCGCTCTAGATAATAGTTGGCTTTGTTCACCCCCACATTGGCTTCTACCTGGGCAATGCTGGAAACTATGCAGGTGATACCACTGAGGCGGGTGGGGCAGTCGGGGGAGAGTTGTGTCCCAGACCAACCCAAGCTCACCAATGTTGATTGTTCGGGATCAGTAATCAGCGAAAACTGCATCTGATTAGACGAAAATTGTTGATAAATTGTACTGAGCAAGGCATCACTTTTCTCTGGTGAAACCGTAGTAATTTTTTTAAGCAGCCCCTCAAAAAGCACGGCAGAGTAATCTCTGGCTTGGGCGTCGGCAACTAAACCTGCTTCCGAGTGAAACTCCATTCGTTCAAACAGATTTTTATCGGTGATTACCTCATTAAATTCTGGCAAATCTAGTGGTCCAAGTGCTTTAAGCAGCGCTTGGGCAGTATATAAGTTTAGTCCAACCACCCCATCAACTTTTGTGCCCAAACTGTTTTGAATAAACCAGGCTACACGAGCGGCGGTTGCCGGAAAGTGTGGATCCCAATTACTGTCTCTTAAAAACCAATTTTTCTCGCCCAAAACTGCTTCTAGATCTTTGGGTGGTGTAACTGCGCCAGATAGACGCTTGTCTAGAGCGTAAACACTCATCACCTGCGTATTGATCAAAGTACCGCGTTCGAAGGTTAAAAAGGCAACCGCTTGAACAAATCCACCAGTAGGTCTAAGTTCCTGGTTATTTTGCAGTAACACAGCATAAGTTTTGCGTGACTCTACGCCCGTCAGCGCGGGTAAAATCGGCTGCAGTTGCTGGCCCACGCTCATCGTTCTGCTTATATCAGCCAACTCGCTTTTAAACTCTTTGACGAGGCCCATTTTGTTCTCATCGTCGGTGAGCTGTACCTGCTCCAATCCCGCTTGAATTAACGAGGTTAATTCATAAGCCGACTGAACTTTGGTATTAAGTTGACTCGAGACCACCTCCGTATCCGCAATGCCGCTACCCAAGACGGTTCCCACCAACTGCCGAGTCAGCGCTTGGATTTCAGCGATGCGCATAATAGCCAGAGCACTATTTTGACTAATATCCACCAAGGCTGCAGACTGAGACACCATTTGAATGTCTAGTAACGCTCCATAACTATTGGTCTGAATCTGCAAAACCTGTGTGGCTGTATGTAGGTTTTTTAACGCTTGCGTCGACACAGTCTTGTCTTCTGCTCGCGCCGAGATAACTTCCAACAACGCTTTTTTTATCCACCACTGTGAAGTGATAAAAAGGCCGATCAAAAAAAGTACGCCGAGCCCGGCGCCGACAAATCCCAAACCAACATAGAAAAGCGCTTTTTTGCGTTTGGATTTATGTTGTAGCTTTTGTTGTGTTTTTGCAGCGCCTTGAATTCGGCTCACCTTTTGGGTTTTGCGAGCCGGTTGAAAAATTTTGTCTAGCTCAGCGCTCACGTCCAGTTCTTCTTGAGCAACTTTGGTTAAATTTGGTGCAGAAGTTGGAAAAACTGGGGCAATTTGTGGCAACTCTAGCTCAGACTCTTCCTGTTTTTCTTCACCAAGATTTGATGCATAACTGGGAATTCTTCTGGGGCGAAACTTAACCAAATTTTCTTCAACATCAGTTGTTGAAGTGTCCGCCAACCTAACGATCGGAGGAGGCGAAATAACTCGGGATTGTATCTCCACGTTTTTTACTTCCGCAGGTGTTTCCATCACCCTAACCACAGGAGTTGGCTCGGGAGGGGCTGGCGGCAATGGGGGAGATTGAGGAGTTTTCGCAACTGTCCCAAGCGCCTGAGGTATTTCAGCTCTACCGAAAACTGCGAGATTAGGCCGAACTGGAGCCGGGGGAGCGGGAGGTGAAATTGATACCGGCGGAACCGGGGGCGGAGGAGGGGGTGGTGGTGGGGGGGGAGGTGGAGCAGGCAACCGCCTGGCTAAAGTCGAGACCAACGATGAAATCTCCGATTTAGTTTCCACCACCGGGGCGGTGAACGGCACAATCTCAGACTCTATGATTTGATCATCCGCTATTTTAAGCTCTACCTGGTGGTAAGAGCTATATTTTTGTCTTAAATCATGCAAAATCTCTGTTGTGGAAACCCTTTTTCCTGAAATTAAAACGCTGGTTGCTACATGAGGCCTGATTAAATGCGCTTCTAGCCCGCCCACAAAATCGTCCACCGACTGAAGACCTA
>CAZSHY010000088.1:0-2629 GCA_964607125.1 uncultured Pseudomonadales bacterium
TGGTGAAAATTTGAAATTCGCTACCTAGGGTGCTATTGGGCAAACTTAGTTCTGGGGGAAGCTCCAGAACTGGGGTGTAGGTGGTAGTTTCGCGTGTGCGCAACTGGACCCCAGTTAGGTTGGATAGGGGCGCCCGACCCGCGTTAGCGGTGTCGAGCGCGCTGCGCTCCAGCGAGATCATTACCTGGCCGCGTGGCTTGTTCAGTGCCGTGCGCAGTACGCAGCCTTTGGCAGAGTTTTCCATCTTGGGTAGTGAGAGCGAAATCTGAGTCTCCAGCTTGAAACAGTTTGTTAGGAGCGGGTCAGAGCCTAAGGTGGAGGGCGAAGCTGAGGTAGGCAGCCTTCTGGATTCCTGTGAGTCGGGTGGTATGGTCCTGCCTTCGCTTGGACTACTACTCCATTTCCAGACAGAGACACCACCGCCAAAAATTGCGAGTGCGGAAAGACCAGTAATTACCCAGGCTTTTTTGGTCATGTTGGCTTTTTAAGTGATATCGGTCGGGAAAATTTCAATTTTCGAGCAATCTGAGCACGGTAGCGCCATAGGATTGATGTCAGTCCTGCCAGTCCAATCACAAACCATGGCGACACAAACACAAAAGTGTGCTCGTAACTAAAACTAGTCACATCAGCCGTACCATTCAGACTAATGGTCAGAAGATTGACCGGGAACACCCACCTTGATTTTGCTAGTGGCAGGGGTAATTCCCGTTGTCTGCCAGGTAGAATAGTCAGCGACGATTCGTTGATCGTGCCCTGCCTGACTACCCGACCAAACATGTCGGTAATCTGAGCCCGACCATGCGGAGTAAGGTGAACATTGCCATTATTAATGAAGATGGTGCCAAGTTTGTGCGGCAAGATAAAACTAACAGACGGGGGCAGATTTGTCACTTCTGACAGGGATAAATTTTGGACTTCGCCGGCGAGTTTGCGAATGAGTAACTGCGAAGATAGTGCGGGGATGACCGGCTGAGTTCCAGAAATGCGTTCTGAGACAGCCCGGACCACAATGGCCACATATGTGCCACCAGGTCTGAGCGAAGCCCGATCGGTTACCCGAGTCTGGACCCTTTTCTGCTGACCAGGATCGAGAACAAATTGTTGGACCTCGAACCTCAAGTACCCCGGCATCATGCTAATGGCGTCTTCTCGTTTAAAGTCAACAAATTGCAAAGAACCAAAATGATCAACCTGCGGGTATTCCAGGGCAAAAGCCTCAAAGGTGGTGGCAACAGCGGTTGAGTTGGTGACGACGATTTCAATAGTGGCCGAGGGAGTGGCGGTGGAGATGACTACCTCCTGAAACGCTGGCGAAAGTGAAAACTGGTTGGTGTCACTGTGATTTGTTGTTTGGGATGTAGGATTTGCTGCTTGAGCTGAGAGTTCGAGTGGGGTTTGAGCACGAGCCGGCGAAATTGTGGCCACGAAGCAGCCAGAAATGACCATCAACGCCAGAACCGCTTTCGCGAGATGGAGTAAATTGGGCCGGTGGTGGGTGGTGGTGATCATGGTGTCTGGGCGCGACGGGATCGTTTAATAAGCCAAATTACAGGCGCCAGCAAGCCGGCGATGACTAATATCAAGACCGTGCCCACCACAGCCAAGATTCGCCAAGGAATGACCATAAAACTCACCCGAGCCTCAGATGGAATATCTCGTTCACCATTGTCGTAGATAAAAACCAAATGGGCGGAAAACTGACCCATGCGGAACAGGTTGGCGGTGGAAAAATCCCATTTCAGTTTCTTTTTTGGCTGGCCATCTGGTCCAATTACAACGTTGCCCGCCTCCTCTTCTTCAGTGAACAGGGGGAAGCCCTCATCCCATTTAAGGGTGTAGGTTCTAGTGGACCCAGGCAAGATTAAACCATTGGACTTGTTGAGCTGCAGCTGCCCGACTTCTTTTTTGCCCGGACCATCAATGAAGATGTTGCCGATAGGTGCAAGATGAATGTTGCCTGTATTCTGCACCTCGACCTCAAACTCAACTGGTAGAAATTCAAAAATGTGCTTTGTTGCCCGGAAGCCTTTGAGTTGGAGTTCTTGTTTGGCTAGCGGTGATCGGACGGTAGCTAATGTGAGCAGTGCAGGAGCGGCTTTGACCGCGGTGGCTCCGCCGACTACGCTCGGGTCGGATTGGCGATTGATCACGAGCGCATAGTAGTATGAAAGAGCCGCCTCCGGCGGCGGACTGAAGACTAGCTGAATTGTTTTCCAGGTATTCGGCTCAACGCTGAAGTTAGGCTGATTAAAAGTTATCCAACCTTGTGAAACATCACTGGCGTCAAACGGCTGCAAAACTGGTTGCGAACCCGCTTGATCAGCGGAAAATTTCATGAGCGTGACTTTGAGATGCTCCGTCTCGTCGCCGTTATTCAGCACCTGAAAAGAGCTGGCGACAGGTTTGCCCGGGTCAGTTTCAATCAAGAGCGAAATTGGGGAGATGGTTAGAGAGACTGGCCCGTTGGCTGGCGGAGTTTGGCTTGCTGGTTGCGACCCGACGGCGCTGGCTGTTGCAGGTGAGTCTGTTATCTCGGTTGGTTCACCCAGAGCGAATGCGGGCGGTGCCCAGTTAATTATCGTCCCGACTAAAGCCAGGGTAAAACTCAATGCTACGACCGAACGCC
>CAZSHY010000089.1:0-2522 GCA_964607125.1 uncultured Pseudomonadales bacterium
CGGCTGAGTGGGGGTCAACATTTTTTTCTGAGAGTTGAGCCGCAACTGTTCGAATGGCATGGGTCATGGACGCAAACCTGACCAGACTCGGCTCGAGGTTTTCAATCCAGAGCAGGACATTTCTGGTGGAGTCAGAAATCGAGGTGTTGGCAGTGCCTTTAATCGCGGGCAAGTCTATGATTTCACCACTGGGGTTTTCAAACACCACTTCACCGCCGACGGTGGTAAACTCGGCACCGTCCAAAGTCACAAATTTTTTACCCTTTTTGGCTTGTTTAATCAAGATGTGCCCCTGACCTGCGGTCATGAGCGCATCGTAGTCAAAAGCGTGCACGGGGTGGCCAATTTCATGGGTAATGTAGTTAGTGATGTCAATCACGCTGTCATGCACGTGCTGGTCAATTTGCAGCAGGCGTTTAGCCATCCAATCTGGTGTGGCGGTGCGTTGGATATTGCTCAAAACTACGCAGACGACCCGGCGGCAAAGCTTGGGGTCAGAGGCGATCACAGGCAACGGCAGCTTGGTGGCAGTTTTGGCGGGCGCCGATTTTTCAGCCTGAGTTGCTGGTGCCAGCGTGGTAGTTGGCATCGGTTTGAGTTTGGCCTTGATGCCAAACTGGGTCAGAATTACCGCCATTTCCCGGGCGATGCCCCTGACGGACATGCTGTCCACCCGATTAGTCGTGACCTCAATGTCATAGACCTTTTCCCCTTCTCGATCGTAAATTCGCTCAATAGACGGACCACAGAGTGAGACGTACTCCTGGATTTGCTCGGGTGTGGCCGCAGTATCCAGGTGTTCCAAGAGCCAAGTGTGTGGGATGAGGATGTTCATAGATGTGCTTTCAGTGTTGAGTACCGATTAAAATTGCTCCAAAAAACGTAGGTCGCCGCTGTAGAGGAGTCTAATGTCGTCGATGTTCAGACCTTCCTTGAGGGTGTAGGTGCGCTCTACTCCCCAACCAAAGGCAAAGCCAGTGTATTCCTCCGGGTCAATTCCCCCTGCCTTGAGGACATTGGGATGGACCATGCCGGCGCCACCAACTTCATGCCAGCCAGATTTGCAAAACTTACATTTGACTGTGCCATCTGGTGATGGGTCAGTTGCGTCGGTGGGCGCAGCAACGCGGCCGGTACCGTGGCAAATGTGGCAGGAAAAGTCGACTTCAAAAGATGGTTCGGTAAACTGAAAGTGAAACGGCCTGATTCTACTCTTCACGTCTGGACCGTAAAATTCGCGGGCGAAGTAATCCAGAGTGCCTTTGAGATGTTGAATGGTGATGCCCTTGTCTACCACCAGGCCTTCAAACTGGTGGAACATTTGGGTATGGGTAGCGTCCTGCTGGCGGCGATAACAGCGGGCGATGTTGATCATGCGAATCGGCGGCTTGCTTTTCAAACGCTCCATTTCCCGGACCTGGCCATTGGAGGTATGGGTGGTCAAAACCATTTTGCCACGTTGAGGGTGGTTGGGTGCATCCACAAAAAAAGTTTCCCACTCGTCCCGGGCTGGGTGATCTGGCGGCATATTTAGGCTCTCAAAAACATACCAGTCCCAATCCACTTCTGGGTAGCGGACGCGGGTAAAGCCAATTTTTTCAAAAATTTGAGTAATCTGCTCCATTGCCTGAGAAATTGGGTGCATGTGTCCCGTTTTCTGACTGATGCCGGGGATAGTCAGGTCTGTTTGAGCTTGGGAAACGGCTGAGGTGGCCCCAGCAGCCAAGGCAGATTCTAACTCTGACCTAAGCTGGTTGAGAAGTTGGCCTGCGGCTGGCTTGTCGGCGGAATTGACGGAACCTAACGTTTTGGCCAACTGGTTGAATAGACCTTTTTTGCCCAGATACTTGGTTTTGAGGGCGATGGGGTCGGAGGCGGATTGTTGGTCAGTTTGCAATTCAGCTCTGATACTCTCCATCTGAGAATGGAGTTCGACAAAGCTGTTGGCTGGTGAGTCAGAGCGCTCTCTGCTTTGGGGGATAGTTTGTGATTTGGCCGTAGCAGCATCAACCGAGTAAACAACCCGCCATTGATTCTCTTTTTTTTGGACACTCATCACTAAAATTGGTCCACACTCACCAGTCGAGTGCAATTGCGTGCCACCATCAGGCATGGGCGGATAATTCCCAATTTGGACAATCCGCAAATCTTTGTTTTTGGGTAGTTCAAATGGAATGACAATTCCCCGATCCTCAATTTGGGCAGCCGTCAGAAATTCAGTCGTGATCGGCAAATTTTCTGCCCTGATTTTGTCAACTTGAATCTGAATTTCTGGTAGATCAGATTCTGCGATCTCACCGTCAAATTCAACAAAACATCTTTTGCCTATTCCATGATCGCCTTCGACGCCTTTGACCTTCGGCAGTACGTTTTTCACAGCCTGGTCAAGGATGTGGCCAGCCGTGTGGAGTTGCATGTGATGCAAGCGCTTTTCCCAGTCGATCTCCAAACGAACTGTATCTCCCGGATTTATCTTTCCCTCAAGCGCGCCTTTGTGATCAATGTATCCGCCATTGTAAGAG
>CAZSHY010000090.1:0-2483 GCA_964607125.1 uncultured Pseudomonadales bacterium
CGCCTTCGGCGGTGCAACTCCAACTATCAACCTAACTGCGCGAACTATCACTTGGGCTATTTCCAACCTACCTGCCAATACCACGGGACAAACGGTCACGTTTACCCTCCGCACATCAGCGGATTATTCTGGTGGCGCCATTGTGGATGGTTTAGTAGCCGCCAGAGTTTTAAGTCCTGTATCCACAGTCGACTCTGAGGTGGCTGTCAGTTATAAGTACGTTCCACCCGCTGTGGATGATGGCACCGATGATGATTCAGAATCTGCTTCTCAAGATTCAACTTCTACAACAAGTCCTGCACCCGCTACTGCTCCATTGACCACAACGTCTAACAAACTTAAATTTGTATCCTACAACCTTTCTGAACTAACAAGCACCACTGCACGGCTGGTAGTGATTACTGATCCTGCAGCTAAGGTGTCAGCCAAGTTTGGCACTGACTCACGGCGCTTGAACCAGCGGCTGCAAAGCTTAGCTGAGGATTCTGGGCATGAATTTTTGCTCTCAAACTTACAGCCGGGTACGACTTATTTCGTCCGACTCAACGCGGTTGCGGGTATTCAAGTCATAACTTCTGAATTGCTCACATTTACCACCGCTCAAGCGGGAGCTATTAGTTCAATTCAGTCTGTAACCTTGACAAGTGTAGGCACTCATTTGCTCACAGCAACGACGGCATCACCAACTGAGCTACTCTTTCCTGGAATATTGCCACTAGAATTGACACTGCACATAACTGACGATCAACTACTTCGGACAGTTTTGGTGGACTTAAGGAATGATCAGCATTCACAGAGACTTCAGTTATCAAAGTCTCAGGCTGGAGTATGGAATGGTAGGCTAACACAGCCCTTGGAGATAGGTCGATACGAGCTTAAGGTCATATCCGAGTATGCTACGGGAGCCTTCACACGTGCGCCCTTGGGCTTGTTGGTCAACAGCTCAACTGCGTTAACTGTACTTAATACTCAAACCAAAGAACCGATTGAACGTGCAAGAGTACTGGTCTTACGTTTTGATCCTAATTCACGGTTGTATTCTCAGCTACAAGCGCCGTCATTTTTATTTGATAACCCCACTCTGTCTAACCATTTTGGTGAAATTTTAGTGGCTTTACCGCCCGGCCAATATCGATTAGAAGTATCGGCTGCGGGCTTTCAAAAAGTGACACATGAATTTGACACGCAGACTGCAGCTTCCTTTCCCGTCTTGGAGATGAAGCCAGCCAGATTCTCAGCCCTGTCTGCCGGCCTGTATCACCTAGAAACTCTGCAAATGAAAGTTGCGCGTGGGCTAACCATCATCCAGCGAGAGGCGAAGTCGTCGGCCACGCTTCAACTATTAATTTTGGTGTCACTACTCATGATTCTACCGCTGACAATGGTTAGCTTACTGGCCCAGTTTCACTTCTCATTGCGGACGCTGGTTTGGACGATGTGGCAGCGTCACGCTTATATTTTTGGCAGCTCTACAGTTAAGTCGACGCAGGTGCGTGGGCAAATAGTAACCATATCCGGCTCCGGTGTGCCGCACGCTTCGGTAACTGTATTTGGCAATTCAGACGTGGTTTTGGCACAGCTCAGCGCCAGATTTAATGGTGCTTTTGAAATTGGTAAAGCCTTGATGGTCAGAGCGGAAAAAATTATGATTGTAGCGCCTGGATATGTACCTCAGTCAGTGATGATGGCCACATTCCAGTCTGAGGGTATGGCAACATTGAAAATTGAACTCGAGGCATTGCCCAACCGGCTGAGCTTGGCTCAGTTTGCAAGAATTAGTCTGCAAAGATTTTTAACGGCGGTACTAGATGGTCTAGTTCTTAGCTCACTGCTTTTAAGCGTCTGCTTCTACTGGCTCAATCCGTCACTTCGTTCAATGATTTTCATAGGAATATCCCTGGCTACGATTCTGATTCAGCTTCAAGCCAAGGTATACCACTTCATGCATGCGGTGCACATCACTCGGGCGAAAACACCAGGCTAGTACCTTCAAATCTGGGGTGCTTGGCTTCCTGGCCAGTGCGAACAACCTCCTGGGTTAGATCAGTTAAATCAAGTAGTACTGCCTGCCATCGGCCTGCGCTTACTTTTTCAGCGAAGACAACTAGGTTGCCCGAAATATCCGGATTAAGTTGAGAGCCCTGGCTGGTTAAACGCTTGGTGGCATAACCGTCAAAATAAAAAATGTGCCAGCCTTCGCCTTCCCATCCTTGCCAGACAACAGCTCCCTGAGTGTTGACCCGCGGTTGTTGAGCAACTTGGGAGCTGGTAATCTTCACGACCGTGCCAGTCGGAATATGAAGCCGGACAATATATTTTTCACTCCGATCTTGTGGCTCTTCCGTCCAAACTACAAAGTCACCGCGGGAGAATGGATCGCTGTGGTTGGTGTTGCTTTGGGAGAGTTGGATTTTTTTCTGGCCATCAATCCAAAACACATGTGTTTGTGAGCCAGTGCTTTCAATCACTGCGGTAGGAGGTGG
>CAZSHY010000091.1:0-1644 GCA_964607125.1 uncultured Pseudomonadales bacterium
CCAACTTTATCGCGTACCTTTTTAAGTGTATTTTTGAGTGCCTCCTGGGCTTTTTTGACGGCTTGGCCACCCTTGCTGTTTTTGAATTTATCTCGGAGTTTTTTGAAGGGGCTAGTGCGATTGCGTGGCTGGCGGGTGCCGCGGAGCCCAGGTACCTCAGTGTTCCCACCTCCAGAGTCTGGTTGAGTCTCAAACGGCTCTTCATCTGGCTCAGGTGAGTCGGGTGCTTCCCCCACCGCATCTGCTGCGGCAGAGTCAAAAGCCGCCGACTGGACAAAAGCGTCTTCGTATTCCCGTCTCGCTTGTTGCGCTTCGTTGATTAAGTCTATTTCTGCCTGCTGAGCGAGTAGATCAGCTAGTTTATTATCTCTAGCAGCTTGCTTAATTTCAGCAATTTTACTTGAGGTGAGCAAGATAAACTCAAGAGTGAAGGGAAGTTTGGCGCCGGGAGCAACCACAGGAGGAGTGATGCCAAAATAGGTGTAAATGAGAAGTTGATCTTCTGCATCGAGGCCATTCCACGCTGGTAAAAATGCATCGCTGATCTCTCTAAACCTTAGGGCAAGACTCGTCCCGCGAGACTGATGCATTTGCACTGCTCTGTCTGCGCCCTCTCCATCTTTCCCAAAATCATTGCGTAGGGTAGAGAAAGGATGGTCACCACCTAGGTAATGATTGGTGAAAGTGGTGGAGTCCCCCGTAACGACGGTTGCTTCGTCATCGGAAACGCCTTTGCCGCCGTTTTGCAACCCACGACCCACCTCCTCGGATTGGGATCTTAGAGCCATTTCGGCAGCGCGAATTTTGACATAGCCTATTAACAGAGCTTTTAATTTGGCAATGACCTCGTTTTTCTGATCTGGTGACAGGTTGTTATAAACAGAAAGAGCTTCGCCGGCAAAGAATATCGCCAAAAGCTTGCCAGAATCTAGGTTTTCTATAAACCAAACCGCGTCCTTGCGCCCCTCTCGCTCTGCCGAAGGCAAGAGTTCGTTGAGGCCGTAATTCCAAACTAGCGCGTCAATAGAATTCTGAACGTTTACATCTAAAGTGGGGCTAAGCGCGCTTTCACCAAACGCCAGAGTAATTTGCTCGCGCAGAGCCTCTCTGGTGGGCGCGGTCAGAGAAATTTTAGTGATCGTGCCACGCATGAGGCGCTCTAAGACTTTAGAAACACGGTCAACCAGGCTGGAATCGCGATTGAGCGCATTTTCTAATTCAAGTAGCGCTCTCTGGCGCTGGCTGGCGCTGGCAAAAAGTCGTTGGATGTTGGCTGCGGAATAACCGTGGAGTAAGACTAAGACTTGAGCTCTGATGTCGCCATAAAGCGCGGGGTCAATTGAATTGATGTCTGCTTCGGTCAAGCCGCGAGCGGCAAAGAGCTGGAAGAGAGCTTGGTTGGAAATCCAGGCTGACTCGTAGGCCAGGCGCTCGTCGGAAAAGGTGTTGCCCAGCTTATAAATGTCAAAGACTTCGTCTGGAGGTAAATAGCCTTCGCCATCTCCGCCTGTTTCTTGGGTGGTAGCGGTGGGGGCTGCAGCGACAGGTTGGCTGGGCTGAAGAACGTTTTTAGCCAAGATTTCATGGTTGCGCTCATAAAATGCTTTAGCAACTATTTCGATGGCGGCTTGATACGCCTGTTCG
>CAZSHY010000091.1:1661-2427 GCA_964607125.1 uncultured Pseudomonadales bacterium
TAGTCAATGAGCTTGCCGTTTTTGTCTTTGAGTTGCCAAATGTGCTTGGGCGGATCTTTAAGAAGTGTTGGGTACTTAATTGGAGTGTATTCATCAAAAAACGCTTGGACGAACTGGGCTGTGGCGTTTTGGTTTTCTTTTAGCAGGGAAACTATCTGGGCGCTGACGATGTCTCGGTTTGAGGCAATTCTGGCGTTAATAAGATTTGGCTTTGCATAATCTGGATCGGATGTATTGCTCAGCGCCACGTTCGCAAGAATGTATTGTTTGAATGAGTCGATAGTTTCAAGATGGGCAAAAATTGCCGGAGCAAACATGGTTTCCACCAAGAATTCGGCGAAAACGCTTTGCTCTAAATATCCAAGCGGGGGTCTCTCATACGTGTCAATGAGAGCGAGAAGTGCGTGCTGAAGCTTGAGTATGTGTTCGCGAATGCGGAAATACACCTTCTCGAGAGAGCTCTCATAAAAAGCACCCTCTTTGTCATAAAGGTTTTTAAACTGGTTGAAGTTTGAATCAGTTTTGATCCAGCTATTAACAATGGAACTATCGGCGATTTTTTCAGCAAATCCGGCAAATGATCCGCTGCCCGCGACATCTTTTAGTTGGGTAAATCTATGCGAAAGCGCACTGATTATGGAAACGATGTCACTGAGATAGAGATTGTTGTCCTGGTCTTGATCTGGGAGGCGATTGCCTTTTTTGGTGACTAAAACTAGGTCATTTCTGTCTTCTATGGGTAGGGTGATGCGTTGCTCGCTGAGTA
>CAZSHY010000092.1:0-2185 GCA_964607125.1 uncultured Pseudomonadales bacterium
CGATCATGTTCGTACCCAACGAAATGGTGTTTTCATTTATCAACCAGCAATTTTCCGATCTGGTTGACGAAGCCATGGGTAAGCGCGTACTAATAGTCTCACCCTTCACATTTCTAATTGTGGCCAGAACGGTGATGGAGAGTTATCGCAATTTTATGATTGGTGATAGGTTGCGGGATATTATCAAGTATGTGGATGAGTTCGTAGACGAGTGGAGCAAATTTAGGGGTAAATTCGAAAAATACGGCCGGTCAATCTTAACTCTCCAGGCTGACTATGAAGAAATTTCCGGCACGCGCGTGAGACAGATGGAGAAAAAAATTGAAAAAATTACGTCGTATAAGCAAGGGAGTTTGTTGGCTGAGGTGGAAAAAGTTACCGAGATATAAGCCAACTTGTAAAAAATTCCACATCCCTCATCACTGCCACGTTCCAGTTGTCTTTGGGTAGTAAATTGTGGTCCGCGCCAGGGTAAGTGTAGAGCTGGTAATCAATCTGCGCCGCAGGTGTTGAAGCAGTCTCGTCTAACTCATTCAGCATTGCGCCGGCGGAGGCGCTCTTAGCTTTCGCACCAGACTGATCAGTTTTTAACGCGTCTTCTCGACGCTGATTCTCAATCTTAAGTTTCTTGGTGAACTCGGTACTCCAGGCATACAGCGCAGCGTCGTCTTGAGTTCCATGATGAATCTGAAGTGGCCCCTGCAAGCGGTTTAGATGCTTTGTAACGCTAAACTCAAATACATCATAAGTTTTCTCAAACAAGGCGATCCAAGCCCTCTGGCTTTTGCCTTCATCATCCTGCTCATCACCAAAAAAGAGAATTGAATAAGGAAACGGAGCGGTCACCGGTGCCCAGAGCGCTGTGGGAATTGACCTGCCCAAACCTTCAAGTGTGGCCAGCGCGATCTGGCCACCATTGCTGTGTGCCCATATGCCTAATTTGCCCTGCGGAACCATAATCTGCGCAGCGCTTGGAGTAGGAATACCGAATTGTTCAATTGCAGTTATCAGCTCCATCATGCTTACAGGTTTAGAAAAGCGTTCCTCCCATGGGTCGGCAAATTCTGGATCGGAACTACCGTAGCCAAAAAAATCTGGGGCGATGGTGATAAAACCACGCTGGGCCAGTATATCTGCCACATTTTTGGTGCCAACTCCTGGCGTATATATCTCTAGGGGAACATAGCCTCTGATCATGAGAACGGCTGCGGCCGTGCGCGGCGTTAATGATCCAGAGGAACTAGCGCTTAAGCTGTAACTGGACGGCAGATTAATTACCCCGCTCATGGTTTTGCCTAAAGTTTGGTAGGTGAAGGTAAAACTATCATAGGCAGGCTGGCTGTTGATCAGTTCCCCAAGTACGAGCGGGCTAGACTGGTACTCAAAACTACCCAGATTGGGTATAGCATATTTGCGTAGCGGCTGAGCTGGGGGAGGTTCTGGGGCAAAGGGGTTGGTTAGAGAAATGGGCTTGTTGCCATTAAACTGCATGCCCAGCCACTTTGGAGCAAACTTAGCGGTTAACCCTATCGAGATGAGAAGTAGACCGCCTACTAGAAAAGCGGTTTGCCAGCGCATGTGCATACCAGTATTGTACTCGCTGCCAAGCGCTATTGGCCACGATGCCAACTACAAGGCAGAGTCCTGATAGCGGAAGGACGGTCCAAACCTCGGCTAGTCGATCGCCGAAGATGGGCAGTTGCGTAAATATGAACAACACCGCGGGTGAGAGCAGGTAAATTGCTAGTGTGTGACCTTGAGCCAAGGCCAAAATGGGGCGATACTTTTGCAAATGTTTGGTCAAATGCAAACTGCTCGTAAAAATTGCCAGGGCAGAAATCATAACCAATGGACTTTGGTACTTGAGGAAAAATAGGTTGTCTGTCACTTGATAAACAGTTAGCCAGCGGGTAATTATGGCCATACTCAGCGCACTCAATAGGTATGTGCTGACCAACCACTTTGGGGCTAACCAACTATGACGAACCAGATTTGCTCTGTGTTTCCAAAGATAGCCACCCCAGAGATAGTATGAGATGTAGGGTACAAACAGGAGCGGCATGAACTGTCTGGGTTGCCAAACAAGTGTCATCAGGGTAGTCAGGCCAATTAGGTTGACTAATAGATGCTGCTTGGGGCCTTTAAAAAATAGCCAAAACCAAGGTGTGAGTGCCCAAAGTTGAAT
>CAZSHY010000093.1:0-2108 GCA_964607125.1 uncultured Pseudomonadales bacterium
TGAATGATTTCGCTGGTTTGGTGACAACGATGAACAGCGCTGGAGTAAATTTTTTGAATCCCCGTGCCGGCGAAGTACTCACCGAGCGCCCGGGCTTGTTGTTCGCCTTTGGGAGTCAAGGGCAAGGGCAAACGGCCAGCCAAAATATTTTTTGGATTAGCGTACTCAGCATGTCGGACTAAGTAGATGGTTTTCATAGGCAATTTATAAGCACTTGAGCGCTTGGAGACAGCTCTGGCGAGATTCGCCCTCTGGAGCTTGGTTGCACACACTACAATCAATTTTCATGCCTGAGTCAGCACCGGGGGTAGCTGCGGGGTCAGTGGTGGGCGGCATCATGCTGCTCATATCTGTGAACTGAATATCAGAAGGTGGAGTAAATTTGGCAGCGTCTGGAGACCATTTTTTACACTTGAAGTCATATTTGGCTTGGTCGTCCAAGGCTTGCTGGTCAGATTTGTCTGTAGCGCCTGGTTGAAATAAAGAGTCATCAGCCGGGTCAGTTTTCATTTTCATGCCAGTTTTTTCCTGAGCGGACCAAAAATAAGTGTATTCTGGGTCACGAATAATGTGAGCATCAGCATTTTTCATGCCTTTGGCCTGCTGATCCGCGGAAAATTGGGTGTAGAAGTTTCCGCCCACCTTTTGACCAGAGTCTGAAATGTAGACCGTGCCTTCAGTGGCGCTGCCGTCTTCATGAGAATAGTTGAACGAACAGGTGTAGTTCTTGCCTAATTTGATCAGTTCTTGCAAACTGCCGCTGACCATTTCGTCATCACCTAAATCCTGGGCTGTTTCACCCTTGCCTGCTTGGTTTGCTGCTGGTGGCATGGCTGGCCCAGCCATGCGGCTCTTGGCAAAAACCGCGACTCCGCCGATCAAAATTATGGCGGCAATAAGTAAGATCAGGGGTAGTTTTTTTGACATAGTTTGATTGTAGCACACGTCATCTGCCTAGAGTTTGCTGTAGCGAAAGGGCAGCAGCTCGAGGGCGGTACGCTTACTAACGGTGCTACCGTCAGGAATTAACACGGTTGCATTGGGAGCATAGTCGCAGAGTAATTCGCGGCACCGGCCGCAGGGGGAGACTACTTTGATGGTCTGATCTTCGGCTAAGGGTTTGGGGTGTTTGACGGCTACAATGCTCTGTACATTGTGCTTGCCAGCAGAGAATACTGCAGCTAGGGCGTTTTGCTCAGCGCAAGTGTCAATGCAACCGAACGAACCTTCGAGATTGAGGGAAGTGATGATCTCACCAGTGTCAAGGCGAATAGCAGCGGCAACCTTATGTTTGCCGGGCATGTAGTGCTGTTTAATCAAATCTGTGGCCGCGGCAATGAGTTCCTGATCTTGGTCGGTGAGGGTGGTGGACATGAGAAAATTATACAACTGTGTCCGACGGTACTTCTGTTAGCCAATCAGCTACAATATCCACAACCATGCCAAATCAACAACCAATCGGCGCTTGCGCCATTTTGCTTAACACCCACAACCAAGTCTTGCTGGGCAAAAGAAAAAACAGTTACCAAGCCGGCATGTTTGGATTGCCCGGCGGCAGAATTGAATTGAATGAGCCGATCGAGGAGGCGATTAACCGAGAAGTCGAGGAAGAAACCGGCCTAGCGCTGAATAACTTGGCATATGTCGGGGTGATTCGAGAGAACCAAGGTGAGTATGATTTTATCCACTTTGTGTTTGCCGCGCGAGTTTCCGACCAGCAACCAAGTCTATGCGAGCCAGATAAATGTGAGGGTTGGGAGTGGCTCGATCCTACTCAGCTCGACGACTCCATTTTGCCCGGCCACAAAGCCGCGATTGAGATGTATTTGAATCAGAAGCAGATTACAGATATCACCCAGTAGAGCGCCAAACTAATAGCCACGTTGGCGCAACTATTTATTTTTTCTCGGCGCAGTTGAACATCCATTGCACACCAAACTTGTCGGTGCACGAACCGTAGTAATCGCCCCAAAACATATCTTGGAGCGGCATAGTTACTTTGCCGCCATCTGACAAACCTTTGAACAATTTGTCAGTTTCTATGCGCGTGTCGGGCTGAAGACTGATGAAAAAATTTGTCCCAAATACCAATTTAGTGCCGCGGGATT
>CAZSHY010000094.1:0-1896 GCA_964607125.1 uncultured Pseudomonadales bacterium
GCGAAAGTTGTAGCAGGTGCTGGGTCAGTGTAGTCATCTGCGGGCACATAAATGGCTTGAATTGAGGTGATTGAACCCTTTTTGGTGGAGGTTATTCTCTCTTGGAGGGCAGCCATTTCAGTTGCCAAGTTGGGTTGATAACCCACAGCAGAGGGAATACGACCCAGGAGTGCCGAAACCTCGGCTCCAGCCTGACTAAACCGGAAAATGTTGTCGATAAACAAAAGCACGTCCTCATGCTTTTCATCTCGGAAGTACTCGGCCATGGTTAAGGCAGTCAAAGCTACGCGCAAACGACTTCCAGGTGGCTCATTCATCTGACCGAAGCACATGACTGTACTCTTGAGCACGCCGGAATCTTTCATTTCGTTGTATAGGTCATTGCCTTCGCTGGTACGCTCGCCCACACCGGCAAAGACTGAGTGTCCCTGGTGGACCTCAGCAATGTTACGGATGAGTTCTTGAATAATAACCGTCTTGCCCACACCAGCACCACCGAAAGCGCCCACTTTACCACCTTTGGAGAATGGAGCAATCAGGTCGATGACTTTGATACCAGTCTCGAGCATACTTGGCTTGGTTTCCAGGTCAACCAACTTGGGGGCTGGCTTGTGGATGGGCGCAGTGTGCTTAACTACCATGGGGGCTTCTTGGTCAATGGCTTGGCCAATCACATTGAAAACACGTCCGAGAGTTTCTTCACCCACTGGCACGGTAATTGGTGCCCCAGTGCTCTCCACATCCAGACCTCGGGAGAGGCCGTCGGTGCTGTCCAAGGCGATGCAACGCACTTCTGTTTGAGAGAGTTGTTGCTCAACTTCCAGGTATAACACGCTACCATCTTGTCGCTCAACGGTCAGGGCGGTGTAGATGGGCGGTACGGTTTCGGGAAAAATTACGTCCACGATGGGACCAATTACTTGACTAATTTTTCCAGTGTTCATATCATGTGTGTCTGCCATAACGGTTATCCTTATATACTAAGTTTGTGCCAAGCGAGCGGTGGTAATGTCCAAAAGTTCACCAGTAACAGATGCTTGCCTTGATTTATTATATTCCAGTCCCAGCTCAGCCATGAGATCCTTGGCATTTTCACTGGCATTTTTCATACTCACCATGCGAGCGGAATGCTCACTGGCTTTGGACTCCAAAAATGATTGAAAAATAGAGTTTTCTACGTAAAAAGGCATAAGCTCGTGGAGAATATCTTTGGCCGATGGCTCAAAGCTATAGTCCGCGTGTGCAATTTGTTCTAGCACCGCTTCTTCTGGTTGATCAATGCTGGTAATTGGGAGTAAGGGAATGGTATTCACGCGTTGAACCAGAGTACTGACGAAGTCCATGTAGATCACCGTTACGGTGCGAATTTTTAGGTTGGAAAAACCACTCATCAAGAGAGTGGTGATAGGCACGATGTCGGAGAAAGAAAGTTTTTCTGGAAGATCTGTGAACTGGGCAAATAGAGGCAGGTTAGCTACCTTGGCAAAAGCTACTGCCTTTTTGCCAACGACTACAAACTGACCCGAGCTGTGCGCGTGAGCCCATTGGAGCGCAGATTTAAACAAATTTGGATTCAAACTACCGCACAAACCTTTGTCGGTGGAGATTAATAATGCAATGTCAGTGCCCTGCTCGTGAGTTTGTAAGAATGGATGAAGTGAAACGTCGGATGCGTGGGCAGCTGTGGCCAGTGATTTTTGCAGTGCTCTAGTATACGGACGACTCGCCAATGCTTGTGCTTGAGCGCGGCGCATTTTACTGGCAGAAACCATCTCCATCGCTTTCGTGATCTTGGAGATGTTACCCGCGGTTTTGATTCGTTGTCTAATTTGTCGGGTATTTTGCATGCGGTGACTACTTTAGGCTGCTTGCATCAATTCGGGATGCAGTGAATTG
>CAZSHY010000095.1:0-1544 GCA_964607125.1 uncultured Pseudomonadales bacterium
TCGAGACATTTACCCTCGTCTCTCCGCAATCCACACCCCCAAGAAAACTAGCACTAGCGCGATCAAACTAGCCTGGCTCACAGTTTCCCCCAGCAGCAGTACCCCAAGCGGCATGTAAACCAGAGGTTGGAGATATGTGAACAAGCTCGCTTCGCTCGCTTCAATTCCATCTTGACCCTTGATGTATGCCGTCAGCCCAATTACTGAACCAAACGAAGCCATGTATAGACTGGCTACCCAGACCTCAAGGTGAGCAAAATCAGCGCCAATGCTGCGCCAAAGTTCAGCCAGGGGCAGTTGAGCTTCCCAGATTGTCGCCAGGGCAAACGTCACCAGTCCGACCACAAAACTGACCGCCACCACGAACAACTTGGGTAACTTGTGATAGTGTTTTTTGGCGGATACAAAATAGACCCCGTTGATGAGGTTATAAAGTATCATCAACGCATTCCCTAAGATAGCAGCTGTCCCAAGCTGCCAAGCCCCGCGGTGTTGCCAGATGGGTTCCAACGCAATCAGGAGCGAGCCGCCAAAGGCCAATGACAGACCTAACCACTCGCGCCTGGTTTGGCGCTCGTGGAGCATCCAGATTCCTGCCAAGACAATAAAAACCGGTCCAGTTGTGCCCAGCATGCTAGCCTCGATAGCTCCGGTTTTGGACAGGGCGGTGTAGAGCACGAGTAACGCCACTGTGGTCCCAATTAGCTCGTGGGCGGTGATAGAAATTAAGTTTTTACCCAATTTTTTAATCTTGGGTGCGTAATACCAGAGAATTGGTAAAGATAAAATCGTGGCAAAAAAGAAGCGGTAGAGCAGAAATCTGGTGGGAGAAACAAAGCTTAGGGAAGGCTTGACGATGATTAAAGCAGCGCCCCAACAGAGGACGTTAATGATCAAGTAAAAGTACGCCCACCAGCGTTTTTTGGCCATGCTACCAGCTTAGCACAAATTAGCCCTGATGTTTGTGGTCGGGTTGGGAATAATCCGTTTTGGCAATCAATACAGTCACAGCCAACAACAATATGAGAAATTTGATTCCAGACATGACGGCTGCCCAGTAAAGATCAGTCAAGGTTATATTCATTGAGCCCTCCCGACTAGCTTATACTTGAATGAACTTCCTCCACCTTCATCAACGTCTGCTCCCCGCTGGCCATATTTTTCAAAAGCACTTTGCCTTGTGAGCGCTCGTCTTCACCAATCACTACCACGTATGGCACACCTTTTTTATTGGCATACTTGAGCTGCTTGCCTAACTTATCACTGGCGGGGTAGAGTTCGGTATTGATACCGTCACGGCGAAGCTGAGCGGCGGTGTCCAGGCTAACTTGCAAGCTGACGTCGCTGTCGTCAAAAACCGTCACTAGCACTTGGCTAGCAGTGGCCAGGGTAGGAATTAGGTTGAATTCCTCAGCCGCCTCGAGCGTTCGGTCAAAACCCAAGCCAAAGCCGGTGGCTGGGATGCTCAGACCCGAGATACGCTCGATTAACTTATCAAACCGCTCGCCGCCCAAGACTGATCCGCCACTGGAGCCAGGGATGAC
>CAZSHY010000096.1:0-1534 GCA_964607125.1 uncultured Pseudomonadales bacterium
ACGCACGACCCTCAGATCCGCAATCTGATGCTCTATCCAGCTGAGCTACGAGTGCATGTTTGTCAGGGGAATTATACCACGAGCCTCTCTTACCAACCATGTTGACAACACCCCCCGGATCGTGGCAATATAGCCTGCACTATGTCCTCAACCAAATACAAAAAATTCTACGACTTAATGTTAGCCAAAAATGGAGATTTGTTTAAGCGCTTCTTGCCCATCCACGCTGGTTTTACCATGGATCAAAATAAATGGGCTGATCAATTTCATGAAGTTGGCCGAGATGTGCTTGATGTGATCAGAGATTGGGAGCGCAGACTTTGTTCTGGTACGGAAAAAGGCGGATATGGCCAGTACTCTGCCGGTTTGGCAGAAAAGTTTTGGGCAGAAATTAAAAAGCAGTTTCCCCTGATTGAACAAGTCGGCTTGCGCAAAAAATAAAGCACCCTAATCAATATCTAGTGGAATTTTTTCTTGAATCCATTTGCCAATTTGTTCGTAGTAAGTAAGTGGCGGAGTGTTTTCGAGCAATACTGCTTCCAGAATGTAGCGAACGTCATCTTCCTGAGAATCTGGTCCGAGCACCATACTTAGTCGATAAGGAAATCTGCCAACTTCAACATGCAAAACACGGTCAGTGTATTTATCAGTGAACCAGAACCAACCAAGTTCTTCCCAAAGGTATATTTCATCATCAATTCTGATGCCATAAGTGGTAAAACGGTGGGTCACATCATGTGGCGGTATGGTGGCCATGACGTATGAAACAAACGCCATAGCTACGACTACAGCGATTGGCATGAGCTGGCCAGCAAAAAATAGGATCAAGCTGATCAAGAGAGCAATGGTCACAACGGTCGTAAAATAGCGTCGGTTGCGTTTCTTAAAAGGCCGGCTGGGCGCGATCCACTCATACACCAATTCTTCAGCCTCTGGCTTCAGGTAGTTTGGCAATAAGTCCTGAGGATCGTACTGTTGTGAATCTTGAGGAACGGGAGGAGGAGCAGGTGCCGTAGGTACATCTGGCTGAGGGGAGTAAGCTGGTTCAGCTTGAGGAAAAACCGCTGTTTGTGGCGGTTGCCATTGTGGCTCTGCCGCAATTGGGGACTGGTATGAGATCGGTTGAGGCTGGTCAGGTTGAGCTGCCCATGGATTGACTGGCTCAGGCGCCTGATTTGCCGGCGGCTGCACAGGTACAGGCTGTGGCGGGTAGGTATAACCAGATTGAGAGTCCATGGCTTCAGTGTACACTATGAGGGGTGGTTGGATAAAGAGTCACTTGGATTTGGTGCGCTGTAGCAACATCTGGAGTGGTAGAGCCAAGTAGAGGTTTTTCTGTTAAAATACGGTTGTTCTCATGGTCGCGTGAGTGACTGAGGCACAATTGGAAGGATGGCAGAGCGGTCAATCGCACTAGTCTTGAAAACTAGAGCTCGAAAGGGCTTCGTGGGTTCGAATCCCACTCCTTCCGCATAGAAAAATACCCGGATGGGTATTTTTTTATGCGGAATGGGGTAATCGATGAGAATCCCTA